>JAEZHL010000081.1 GCA_023416575.1 Pseudomonadota bacterium | reverse complement strand
GCGACCTGCGCCACGATGTGACCCGCCGCGCCGAAGCCGTAGATGCCGAGATCCCGGCCCGGTCCCGCGAGCTTCAATGACCGGTACCCGATCAGCCCCGCGCACAGCAGCGGCGCCGCGGCCGCATCGCCATACGCGGCTGGCAGTGCGAAGCAGTAGTCGGCGCGGGCAACGGCATATTCCGCATAGCCGCCGTCGATCGTGTAGCCGGTAAATCCGGGCGTTTCGCAGAGGTTTTCTCGGCCCGCGCGGCAGTAGCGGCACACACCACAGGTGCTGCCGAGCCAGGGAATGCCGACCCGATCCCCGACGCTGAAGGTGGTGACACCGGGGCCGAGCTTGGTGACGTAGCCGACGATCTCGTGGCCCGGAATGAGCGGCAGCTTGGGATTTGGCAGCTCGCCATCGACGACGTGCAGGTCGGTCCGGCAGACCCCGCACGCAGCGACGCACACGCTCATCTGACCGGGGCCCGGCTCCGGAATCGGCAAGTCCAAGAGCTTCAGCTTCGCTTTCGGCTGATCGAGCACCATCGCACGCATGGGGCAGTCCGACGTTCAGTGTTAGGTGCTGCAAGGGGTCGCGAAACTTGGCCTCGAATGCCGCAGCCAACTGAAACGCATGCACGCTGGATTCGTTCGCCAACGACCCCTGAAGCACCGCGAATGGGCCTGAGGACTGCCTAGTAGGAAAGGCAGGCAGTCGATGGCATAGTCCGGTCCGCAAACGACTGATCAGCGGACGCGCAGCCCACATGGGGATACCCACTCACGAACTCCGCCTCGCCGTGGATATCGGCGGCACCTTCACCGACATCGTTCTCGACATCGGACCCGAGCGCTTCACGACAAAAGTGCTGACAACACCGTCAGCACCTGAGCGGGCGGTGATCGACGGCACGGCAGCAATCCTCGCCAAAGCCGGCAAGACGTTCGCGGACATCCACCTTTTCGTGCACGGCACGACTCTGGCCACGAATGCGGTCATCGAGCGCAAAGGCGCGCTGACGGCGCTCATCGCCACCGAGGGATTTCGCGACGTTCTCGAGATTGCCGACGAAAGCCGCTTCGATCAGTACGATGTCTTCATCGAAAAGCCACAGCCGCTGGTCCCAAGGCGCCTGCGCTTCACCGTGCCCGAACGATTAGACGTTCACGGCCGGGTCAGGCTGCCGCTCGACGAAGCAGCCGTGATCCGCACCGCCGAGCGCCTGATTGCTGAGAAGATCGAAGCGGTGGCCGTCGCGCTGATCCATTCCTACGTCAATCCCGCCCACGAGGAGCGCATCCGGGCTATCCTGCAGGAGCGCTGCCCGGGTCTCAGCATCACGCTCTCATCCGAGGTTTGTCCGGAGGCGCGCGAGTACGAGCGCACGTCGACGGCCGTCGCAAATGCCTATGTTCAACCGCTGATGGCTGGCTATCTCGGCCGGCTGGAGCAAGCGTTTCGCGACAACGGCTGCACGGCACCCATTCACTTGATGACCTCGGGCGGCAGCCTCGCCAGCCTCAAAACGGCCGTGAGCTTCCCTGTCCGGCTCATCGAATCCGGTCCAGCAGGCGGCGCCATCCTGGCCGCACGGATCGCGGCTGAACGGGGCGAGGATCGGATCCTTTCCTTCGACATGGGCGGCACGACCGCCAAGGTCTGCCTGATCGATCACGGCAGGCCGTTCAAGGCCCGCGTCTTCGAGGTGGACCGCTCGTCACGCTTCATGAAGGGCAGCGGCTTTCCCTTGCGCATCCCGGTGATCGAGATGGTGGAGATTGGCGCGGGCGGTGGCTCACTCGCACGCGTGGATACGCTGAAGCGCATCCTCGTGGGACCGGAAAGCGCCGGTGCCGAGCCGGGTCCCGCCTGCTACGACCGCGGCGGTACCAATCCCACTGTGACCGACGCAGACCTCACGCTGGGGAAAATCGATCCGTCGCGGTTTGCTGGCGGCAAGATCGAGGTCGATTCCCGTAAAGCCGCGCGGGCGCTGGATTCCCACGTCGGCAGCGTCCTCGGACTGGATACTGAAAAGTCGGCCTATGGCGTTGCCGAGATGGTCGACGAAAGCATGGCCAATGCCGCCCGTGTGCACGCCGTCGAGCGCGGTGCCGAGGCTCGGGCGCGCACTCTCGTGGCGTTTGGCGGAGCAGCACCGCTCCACGCCGCGCGCGTGGCCGAAAAATTAGGCGTCAGGCGGATCATCATTCCGTCCGGCGCCGGCGTCGGCTCCGCGATCGGCTTTCTCGATGCGCCGGCAGCGTTCGAGCTCGTGCGCTCCCTTTATATGCGGCTCGACCGCTTCGATGTGATGGCAGCCAACACGCTTCTGGCATCCATGAGCGCCGAGGCATCCGCGCTCGCACGCGAGGCCGCCAGCAATCAGCTGCTTAAGGAGCATCGCCGCGCCTTCATGCGCTATTCCGGGCAGGGACACGAGATTCCAGTGGAGCTCCCCAATCGCGCTCTGACCGACGCGGACACTGCTGCATTGCGCCAGGCGTTCGAGGCCGAGTACGACCGGCTTTTCGCACGGCATATTCCGGGCGCGGCGATCGAAATCATGAGTTGGGTGGTGCTCGTTTCCTGCGACGAAAGGAAACCCACGCGACTGGCTAGCCCCACGCCCTGCGTCGCACCGCCTCCAACCAGCAGGCGCGCGGTGCTCGATGCTCGGCTCGGCAAGCGCATCGAGGTGCCCGTCTGGGAACGTGACCAGCTACAGCCGGGGACGGAGATCGCCGGCCCGGCTGTCATCGTCGAGGATGGCACTTCGACCTATGTCTCGGCGAGTTTCGATGCCGCCGTCGATGCTGGAAATGCACTCGTTCTGAGTGCAAAGACTTCGGAGGCGCGCTCATGACCGACAAGATTGCCGGGGACATCGAGCTGCAGATCATGTGGAACCGCCTGATCTCCGTCGTGGAAGAACAGGCGCAGACGCTTCTCAGGACCGCCTTTTCCCCCATCGTGCGTGAAGCGGGTGACCTGTCGGCGGGCGTTTTCGATCGCCAGGGCCGCATGCTGGCCCAGGCCGTGACGGGCACCCCGGGCCACGTCAACTCCATGGCCGAGTCGGTAAAACACTTCATCGCGCATTTCGGGCTGGAAAATATGAAGCCCGGCGACGCCTACATCACCA
Organism: Pseudomonadota bacterium; assembly: GCA_023416575.1. Classification (GTDB taxonomy): domain Bacteria; phylum Pseudomonadota; class Alphaproteobacteria; order Rhizobiales; family Hyphomicrobiaceae; genus ZC4RG25. Next base: position 16,629 of record JAEZHL010000081.1, on the reverse strand, counting down.
ACGACCCGTGGATGGGCACCGGGCATCTCAACGATTTCGTCATCACGACCCCGTGCTTCTACAAGGGCAAGCTGGTCGGCTTATTCTCCTGCACCAGTCATCTCATGGACATTGGCGGCATCGGCTTCGGCCCCGATGCTACGGACGTGTTCATGGAGGGGCTTTACATTCCGTTTCTGAAATTGCTCGACGAGGGCAAGGTGAACGAGACGCTGATGGCGCTGATTCGCGCCAATACCCGGCTGCCGGTCGATACCATTGGTGACGTCTATTCCCTCGTATCCTGCAACGATGTCGGCTGCGCGCGCCTCACCGAGATGATGGACGAGTTCGGCCTCGAGAATCTCGATCAGCTCGCGGCCCACATCATCGAACGGTCACGCGCCGCAGTGCTCGCTGAGATCGCCAAGCTCCCCAAGGGGACCTGGTCGAATACGATGGTGACGGACGGCTACGACGAGCCGATCGTACTCTCGGCCACGACGACCATCAGCGACACCGGCATTCATGTCGATTACACCGGAACGAGCCCGCCGGCGCGGCGCGGCATCAACGTGCCGCTCGCGTACACTACGGCCTATACTGTGTTCGGCCTCGGCTGCATCGTCGCCTCGCAGATTCCGAACAATGCGGGCTCGCTGGAGCCGCTGACCGTCTCGGCACCGGAGACATCGATCCTGAACGCACCGAAGCCGTCGCCGGTGCTGATCCGGCACGTCATCGGCCAGATGTTGCCCGACGTCGTGTTCGGCTGCCTGCGGCAAGCCATTCCGGAACGCGTACCGGCCGAAGGCGCGGCCTGCCTCTGGAACCTCAACGTGCGTGGCTATGTGAAAGGCGGCGCGGGCGGCAACTACGGCTTCATGATGACTGTGACATCGAACGGCGGAACCGGCGCGCGGCCGCATTCGGACGGCCTTTCCGCGACCGCTTATCCGTCGGGTGTCAAAGGAACGCCGATCGAGATTGCCGAGCAGATCACGCCACTGCTGTTCTGGAAAAAAGAGCTGCGTCCGGATTCCGGTGGCGCGGGACGTTCACGCGGCGGACTCGGACAGATCATCGAAATCGAAAGCAACATCGGCGAGCCATTCGATCTGCTGGCAGGTTTCGACCGGATCAAGCACCCCGCGCGCGGTTGCGATGGCGGCGGTCATGGCGCAAATGGGGTCGTGGCGTTCACCTCGGGCAAGGTTCTCAAGGGCAAAGGCTTCCAACTTGTCCCTCCCGGCGAACGTCTGCTGATCATGACCCCCGGTGGCGGCGGCATGGGATTACCGCGAGAGCGCGACTTGAACCTGGTCATGCGCGACCTCGAGGACGAGCGGATCAGCACCGAGTCGGCGAGGTCGCAATACGGCGCCGAGATCTAGACGGACGGGGATCTGATCCTACTCATCAGTCGGCTGTGAAATTAAGCTCCTTCCTCGTTCCATTTTTCAGGAACCAGGAATCGGCCACGTGCGTTTGCCGGCGGGGGGACATGCAGGAGGTCCCCATGCCGAAGCTACCGTCCGCCCTCGTTGGATTGGCATTTGCCGCTGTTGCGAGCGCCACTCCCGCTGCCGCCGATGGATATGTCGTCAACGGGCCGGGCGCCTATGGCTACGCTCCCGGCCCTGCGCTCATAGCGGACGCACCGGATGGCGCGGTCATCTACAGCTATTCGGAAGTGACGATTCGCTATCGCGCTGCCCCGCCCAATGGCTACGGTACGGCGTATTTAACAGGCCCACCGGACCTGTGGCGCCAGCGGGAAGTCGCCTATGATGCGATCTTCACCAGGGACAAACGTATCATTTACGACTCCACTCTCGCCGCGCAGTCACGCGCCGCGGCAGAGTTCTACGGCCCCAGGTTCAACGGGTACGCGCCGGAAGTCGTGTATCGCAAGCCGGCCTATGTCGCCCGCAGGGATTTCGGGCCGCCGCCCGTGCGCGTCGTCGAGCCGATCGTGGTCGAACCCGCAGGCAACTGCGGCACGTATCGATATTGGAATGGGACCGGCTGCATCGACGCCCGCTACGTCTCCCGATACAGGAACCCTTACAAAAACCGTTTCCCGCCACTCTGGTGAGGGTGGCGAAAACGAAATGCGCTCCGAGAGTCGCCTCTCGGAGCGCATTGGTGACTGACCTTCGCGGCGCGCGCCACCGGATCAGAGAAGCTCCTTGAGCTCCTTTGCGGGGCGAAATGCGATCTTCTTGCTCGCCTTGATCTTGATCGCTTCGCCAGTGGCCGGATTACGGCCCATGCGGGCAGGGCGCTTACGGACCTGAAGCACGCCGAGGCCGCCAATGCGCACTCGAGCACCCTTCTTCAGGTGCTTTTGGATCATGGCCGTCAGGTCGGTCAGCAGGGCAGTCGCCTGCTTCTTCGGCATTTCGTGGGCTTCCGACAACGCCTTCGCGATCTGATTCAGCGTCACCGTTGCAATCTTCGGCGCAGCCTTCGCAGGCGCGGCGGCAGCCTTAGCGGGGGCGGCAGCCTTGGCAGATGCCGCAGCCTTTGCAGGTGCAGCCTTTGCGGGTGCAGCAGTTTTGGATGCGGCTTTGGACGCAGCTGCCGTCTTCGTCGACTTGGCAGCTTTGGATGCGGCTGGGGTTCTCATTAGAGTCTATTCTCCTTGGATGGATTTCAATTGGTCATTGGATCTGCCGTCAGGCAACGCGAAACCGTTCGACATCGCCACCCTCCGCAATGAGCCATTTAGGCCTGCGGCCCCGGCCCGTCCAGATCAACGATCGGTTGGTTGGGTGACGATATTTCACTGCTATTTCCGCCCTGGCCTCCCGCTCGCGGGCCTGACCGAACAGGTCGTCGATCTCGAAACCCGCTTGCTCAGCCAGCGACTGCAGCTTCTCCTTCAGGGCGGAACGCTCGACATGTCGCTTCTTCGCGATCGCATCGGCGACCCGCCGCTGAAGCTGCAGCAACTCCTTGTAGCTCATCTTCTGAAGCTGACTTTCCTTCATGATACTCCTCGCTAGGAATGGTTGGTTACCACCGCGGACCGAAGAGCGGGTATCGAAACGCTGTGTTTTCCCGCACTTAACCGAGATCCCCTCAGTTGCGAACCTAATTACTGTATCTAAACATAAACTAAACATTAGGGTGTGTTTACCGCGCAACAGGAGGCAATCTGTCCCGCCTTTACTCTCATCGGCGTGGAAATGAAATGGCGGATTTCTTCCGCACTCCATTGCCCTGAATAGCCTGTTTGCAGCCCGAAGGAATAAGAAGAAAACTGATTTCTTGGTTCCAAACCCGCGAAATCCGCGGCCTTTGCCCTCCAAAAGAGGGCTCTAGGCCCCATTTCAGCCTGCCGCGATGGGCGGGCGGGCGCTGCAGCCCAGGCGCTTTTCGATCTCAGCGGCGACTGACAAAACCAGCACGTCTTCACCCGGCCGCCCAATGATCTGAATTCCAACCGGCCGCTCAGTTGACGAAACGACAGGCAGGGACAGGGCCGGCTGCCCCGTCGCATTGAATGGCCAGGTCCAGCCAAACCAGGCATACGGCGAGGTTTTCTTGCCGGAAATGACGCGAGGTCCGAGACTGCCGAGCGCGAACGCAGTCACCGGAGCCGTCGGTACGATCAGGATATCGAAATCCCGGAACCACGTCAGAACGCGCGCCGTGAACATCCGCCGCCATTTCAGTGCGCGGGCGAGATCGCTGCCTGTCAGCGTCTGCCCGAATTCGATCATCTGGATCAAGCCCGGATCCATCACGCTCCGCTCCGCCTCGACAGCGATCCTGGACCCGAGCGCGGCGGCCAGATCAGAGAGCACGATTACGCGGAATTGCTGGTCCGGATCGCTCCAATTCAGCACGACCTGATCCAGCCGACTGGCGATGTCCCTGGCAGCAGAGACGGTGTCCGCCAGGGCGCGGGCGACTTCAGGTTCCGGCGTGATCTGGTCGAGCGAATGCGTCCAGGCGATCCGCGGCTTGCCTTGTCGTGGCTCTTTCGGGGAAATCAATGAATCCGGGTCGCGAGTATCGGCACCGGAAATGACCTGCATCACGCGCGCGATATCAGCGACGGAGCGGGCGAGTGGGCCGGTTTGCCCAAGCAAGTCCCAGCCAGAAATGACGGGCCATTGAGGGATCATTCCCGATGTCGGTTTGAGGCCGACGACGCCGCACAAAGCTGCGGGGAGGCGGATCGAGCCGCCGCCGTCAGTTCCGATGCTGATTGGCCCCATGCCAGCCGCCACGGCGACAGCGCTGCCGCCCGAAGAGCCGCCCGGAGTTCGCGTCAGATCCCAGGGATTGCGCGTTTCGCCGGTGAGTGGGCTATCGGTAATCGTCTTGTGGCAGTACTCGGGCGTTGTCGTTTTACCGATGATGATGGCGCCGGCTGCCTTCAGCCGCTCGACGACGATCGCGTCGACATCGGGGATGAAGGTTTCCTGCAACTTCGAGCCGGCGGTCGTCCGGACGCCTTTGGTTAGAATGATGTCCTTGACCGAGACCGGCACACCATCCAAAGGCCCGAGCACCTGTCCTTTAGGACGCCGTGCATCCGCCGCGCGCGCCGCCGCCATGGCCTCACCGGCACAAACGGTGACGAACGCATTCAGATCGCCGTCGATCTGATCGATCCGCTTGAGGACGTTGCCAACCACATCCGCGGCAGAAATTTTCCCATCGCGCACGGCATCGACGATTGCACCGGCATCGGCCCAACAGATGTCATCGACACTCATTTGCTCGCTTCCTGTCGCTTTCGATGGAGAGTCTCGCAATCCAGAATGCAGGACCGGCGCTCGACGGAGCAAATACAATCGCCACCGCCGCGCGTGCGATTTGTTAAGTCGTCGCGGCCGAAAGTGATCAGAAGGTGGAATTTGGGCTGAAGCTCGACCTTTGGCAGATCGTCCAAACCGGATTACCCGGTCGCAGATGTGTTGCGGTCCGGAATTTCGATCCGAAAAGCAGCGCCGCGAGGCACATCGAGCAGCACGAGCGTTCCCCCGTGCGCGCGCACCAATTCGGCCGCGATCGCAAGACCAAGACCAGAGCCACCTTTGCGCGCCGAGCCGCCAAATGCCTGAAACAACCGTGCCCGCGCCATCTTCGATACACCCGGCCCCGTGTCGCGCACCTCGATGATCGACCGCAGACCGTCGCGCCGCGCCTCGACCGTCACTTCGCCATTTGCCTGCGAACCCTGGCTTTCAATGGCCTGAACCGCATTACGGCAGAGATTATTCAGAACGCGAAACATATGCTCCGGATCGGCATCGACGCGGAGACCAGTCTCCATGACGATCCGCCAGCCGATGCCCTCGCGGGGCAATCCGAGGCCCTCGCCGACGTCCTCCAGGAGCGTGCGCAAAACGAGCAATTCACGGCGAGGCGCCGCCTCCTCCGCCCGCCCGAACTTGAGCGTGGCATCGCAAAAGCTGATGGCCCGGTCGAGAGAGGCGATGAGCTTCGGCGCAAAACGCTGGACAGTGGCATCCGGAACTGCAGTCAGCCGGTCGGAAATCAGCTGTGCGCTGGCGAGCATATTGCGCAAGTCATGATTGATTTTACTGACCGCGAGTCCCAGCTGGGCCAGCCGGCTCTTCTGGTGCAGGGTTTGCGCCAGCTGCCGCTGCATGCGGGCCAACTCACGCTCAGCAATACCGATTTCATCCCGCCGTTTCGACGGAAGAATGATACGACTCCTATCCTCCGGGTTCTCGCTGAAGCTCAGCATATTGCGGGTAATCCGCATCATCGGGCGCACGAAAAGCGCGCTCAACGCGATGTAGACGAGTGCCGCCGCAATGATCGAGATGATGATCGACAGCCCGAGGACGTTGAGGCCGAACTGCACCATGGCCTGCCGCAGAGTTGCCTCTGGCAGCGCGATCTCGACGAAATCGGTTACCGGCGCGGTCATGCCCGAGCCAGGCTTAGGATAGCCGTGCACCAGGATCGTCCGGCCCTCGGGAGCAAAAAACCCCGCCAATGCATCCGTGATGAGGCCGAGCCGCCACAAAAGCATTTCGAGGGTGGTGGCATCCGGCGGCACCCGAAGATCGTAGACGGCATCGACGACGAATGGCCCGTCAGGCGGCAGAACCAATTTACGGACGCCGTCACTCTTAATCGCGACAGAGCGGAGCTGAGCGGTGCTCAGGAGCTCGCTGCGCACATTTTCCGGGATGATGCCGCCAGGGGCCGCTTCGGCCGCAAGGGATGCAAGCCGGGCCGCCGTCAGCCGGTCGGTCAGCCACACCACACGAAAATTGGCAATGGAGGGCACGAAGATCAGCACTTCCGCGAGCATCACGAAAAGCGCCGTCAGATAGAGCAGCTTGGAGGGCAGCCCATGCAAAAGCCGCTCCGAAACGCGGGTCGGAGCTTCTACGACCGCCTTTCCCGTGTCAGGGTTCTGGCTGCCGATCTCGTCAGGGGGAGCCGAGTCCTGCGGCACTCACGCCTCGAGCCGGTTGCAATGATTATCCAAGCTTTGCCAGCAACGATGCAATCTTGCGCACAATCGGATTGCTGGGTGCTGTTGCATAATAGCGGAAGGCCGCGCGCTTGTTGACCTCCGAAAGAGTCGGATAAGGCGAGACCCATTGCGTCATGGCCTTGATGCGCAGCCCCTGCGATATCGCGAGAGCCCACATCTGAATGATCTCACCCGCATCCGCGCCGACGATACCGGCCCCGAGAATGCGGCCGCGTGCATCGGTCAGCACCTTCACGAACCCCTGGGTTTCGCGCTCGACCTGCGCCCGGTCGTTTTCGTGGAAAGGCCAGCGCAGAACGCGAATCTGCCCCTTCTTCGCGCGGGCCTCCTGTTCCGAAAGCCCGACATAGGCGAGCTCAGGGTCCGTGAACGTCACCCGCGGCAATATAGTGGGATCGACCTTGGCAGGGAGCCGGAAGAGAGCGCGCCGAATGACGATGCCGGCATGATAATTGGCGACGTGCGTGAATTGCGGCCCTCCGGCGCAATCGCCGATGGCAAAGATCCGGCGATTGGAGGTGACGAGCCTCGAATTGACATTGATCCCACCCTTCCCGAATTTGACCTTGGCCGCCTCGAGATTGAGGTCGGTGATATTGGGCCGGCGCCCCACCGCGATGAGCAGATGCGTGCCCTCGACCACCTCGCGCGCTTCATCCTTAAAGAATGACACGCGGACCTCCCCCTCCTGCCTCTCGACCTGCTCGACAGTCGCGCCGTTACGGATGTCGACGCCCTCTTCGCGCAAGGCCCTCAGCACATGAGCAGAGAGCTCCGGATCCTCCTTCGCCAGCGCCTCGGCGGCTTCAAGCACGGTCACCCTGCTACCAAGCCGGCAATAGGCCTGCGCCAGCTCGAGCCCGACAGGACCCGCGCCGATGATGATCAGGTGCGGAATCGGCGCGGCATTGTCGAAGATCGTCTCGTTCGTGAAGTAGGGGACCTGATCGAGGCCCGGGATGGGCGGGATGACGGGCGATGACCCCGTGGCAATGACGAAACGGCGCGCGCGGATCTGGTGCTCGCCGGCCTCAACGATGCGTTTACTTTTGAACCGGCCGGCCGCATGGATCACGCGCACCCCGAGGGCGGTAAAGCGCTCGACCGAGTCGTTCGGGGCGATCGCCGCTATCGTGCGCTGAACGTGATCGTGCACCCCCTCCCAATCGATCTCGGGCGTAACGGGCCGGATGCCAAAGGTGCTGCTGGTGCGTATCAGGTGCGCGCGTTTCGCCGCCGCGAGGAGTGCCTTCGAAGGGACGCAGCCGTAATTGAGGCAGTCGCCGCCCATCTTGTGCTTCTCGATGAGCACGACGCTGCGGCCCAACGAGGCGGCGGCCGCTGCAACCGACAAACCGCCGGAGCCCGCGCCAATGATACATATGTCGGCGCTGATCACGTCACTCCTGCGCGTGGCTGGCGGGATCGCTCCCGAGGCGCCATTGGCCTGGTCACGCCGACGCATGCCGTTTGCTCCATTTCTTGAGCGCAGCGGGAATGAGCGCGACGACACCGAGGAGCACCAATGCTGCAATGAACTCAGTCGTCATGAATGCGCCGATGTCCACGTTGTACTGACAGCCATTCTCTGGGACGGCTGGAGAATTGGCCAGGCAGGCCCGGTAGAGCTCGTTCTGCCGCTCGATGACACTGCCAAGTCCGGATCCCGCAACGCAGAACGCAAGCGTGCCCGGAATGATCCCAAGGAACGTGCCGATCACATATGTTCTGAGTGGCACCCCGAGGAGCGCCGGAGCGAGATTCACCACGAAGAAGGGAAATGCCGGAACCAGCCGCAGGAAGAGAAGATAGCTGAAGGCGTTTTCATGGAAGCCGTTCCTCAGCTTGGCCAGCCACGGCCCGGCCCTCGCCGCCAGCGGCTCCCCAATCGACGTTTTCGCGACGAGGAAGACGATGGTGGCCCCCACTGTCGCGGCAACGACCGTCACAGGTGTGGCGAGCGCCGACCCGAACAGCAGCCCGCCGGTCATCGTCATCACCAAACCGCCAGGCAGCGACAGCGCCACGACGACGACGTACAGGAGGGCATAGATGAGGAGCCCTAGCCCGAGGTGAGACGTAATGAAGCTGCGCAATGCCTCGTAGTGCAGGCCAACCGTCTTGAATGTCAGCAGACTTTGCCATCCGAGAGCAAAGGCCAGCGCCGTCGCCCCGACGAGCAACAGCAGGGGCAGCCAGCGGACTGTCTTCGGAGCCGGAGCTGGCTTGGGCTCAGTCACGTCATGCGTCCGCAGTTCATCTCACGTTCGCCGCCGACTTGGATGTCATGCTCCAGATCTCCCACCATAGGCATTCCTGAGATTTCCTAACGCCCGGAAATGGTGCGCGCCCGATCACGAAAAGAAAACAGGGCTCAAGCAGACGTGAACCGGCCCGAGCACATTTTTCGATAAATCGCTCCACCTGAGCCTCGACGAGGCGCCTGATCCGGGGCTCGAGGCGGCGCTGTGCAATTGACTTGCTCCGAGCCTCACCCTATAAGCACGCGTCCATTTCAGATCGCGTGGGCAGGTGGTATCGTGACCCCTCGGGTGACGCTCACGACGTGAGCCGTACGGGACTCTCCGCTTGGCCAGCCTCGCGATCAGCTGTGTTACGGAGAGACGAACGTGAAACGCACCTATCAGCCAAGCCGCCTCGTGCGCAAGCGCCGCCACGGTTTCCGCAAGCGTATGCAGACGGTCGGCGGCGCCCGGGTGATCGCCCGTCGTCGGGCCAAGGGTCGCAAGCGCCTCTCCGCCTGACGCTGATTGCCGCTGCAGACGGCGCACTGCGGTAAGCCCCGCATCGGTGGGAGCACGCCGTGGGATTGACGATTCTCAAGCAGCGAGCGGAATTCCTCCGGGTCCGAGGCGGCCTGCGATGGAGCACACCGGCGTTGGTGGTCGAGGCCAAGCCGCGCCGCGAGGAACTCGCGGAGCGCGGCGATATAACATCAAGCTCACGCTTCGGCTTCACTGTAAGCAAGAAGGTGGGCAAGGCTGTCGTGCGCAATCGCGTGCGCCGGCAGCTCAAGGAGGCCGCGCGGGAGTTGCTCCCCCAATCGCGGTCCGGATTCGATTACGTGGTCATCGCGCGGCCGCCGTCGACCGAGCGGCCGTATGCGGACCTGAAGGCCGATCTGGCCAAGGCCCTGACGCGCGTGCATCGCGCCGCGGATGGCGGGCGAGGCCGGTGAGCAAGAATTCGCTAGGCGCGACCCGCTGCCACTTTCCGCGGGAACGAAAAAGCGGCACACACACCGCATAGAAACCATCCCTAGGTGTCGAGAACCCGGCCCCCATCCGAGGCGCGCATGCAGAGCCCACCAGATAACCAAAAAAACCTGCTGATCGCGATCGTGCTGTCCATCACGGTCCTGCTTGGCTGGCAGATGCTCTACAGCAAGCCCCAGTCTCAGCAGAGCCCGGACGGCCGCCCAGCACAGACGCAGACGACAGCTCCAACGCCTGGAGTGGCTGCCCCCGAGGGTGCAGCCCCAGCGACACCTGGCACTGCCGCACCAGTTCCTTCGATTGCGGCGACGCGTGAAGCCGCTCTTGCCGCGTCTCCCCGCGTTGCCATCGACACGCCCTCGGTCCGGGGCTCGATCGCGCTCAAGGGCGGCAGAATCGACGACTTGGTCCTGAAGCGCTATCGCGAGACGGTCGACCCTAACAGCCCGAATGTCGTGCTGCTGTCGCCTGCCGAAGGTCCGCACGCCTACTTCGCCGAGTACGGCTGGGTTGCGCCCGCCGGCAGCTCGGTCCAGCTGCCTGGCCGCGATACGGTGTGGCAGGTGGAGGCGGGCGCGCGGCTTACGCCGCAAACGCCGATCACGCTCGTTTGGGACAACGGGCAAGGCCTGATCTTCCGCCGCCTCGTCTCTATCGACGACGACTACATGTTCAAGGTGAAGGACTCGGTCGAGAACAAGACCGGGGCCGAGGTCACCCTCTATCCTTACGCGCGGTTGCGCCGCGAGGGCACGCCTGTCGTCCAGGGCTTCTTCATCCTGCACGAGGGGCTGATCGGTGTCCTGGGTGAGGCCGGGCTGCAGGAGATCCCGTACGCGGACGCCCTCAAGGAGAGCGGCAGCAAGACCGTCGACAAGGCGGTCGGCGGCTGGCTCGGCATCACGGATAAGTACTGGGCGACGACCCTCATCCCCAATCAGGCCGAGCCGTATCGCGGCAACATGTCGGGACAGCCCGCGGCCGGTGGGCAGGTGGAATCGTACCAGACCGACTATCTGCTTCCCGCCACTGTCATCCCCGCCGGTGGCCAGTCGAGCACCGAGGGCATGCTGTATGCCGGCGCCCGACAGGTGCAGACGATTCAAAACTATGCTGACACCTATGGCATCAAGCAGTTCGACCTGCTGATCGACTGGGGCTGGTTCTACTTCATCACCAAACCGCTCTTCTACCTCATCAACTGGCTCTACGGGCTGCTCGGCAACTTCGGCCTGGCGATCCTCGCGGTGACCGTTGTCGTCAAGGCGCTCTTCTTCCCACTCGCCAACAAGTCCTACGAATCCATGGCGAAGATGAAGAAGCTGCAGCCGGACATGGAGCGCATCCGTGAGCGCTTCAAAGACGACAAGATGCGCCAGCAACAAGAGCTGATGGCGCTCTACCAGAAGGAAAAGATCAACCCGCTCGCGGGCTGCCTGCCGATCCTGATCCAGATTCCGGTGTTCTTCGCGCTCTACAAGGTGCTGTTCGTCACCATCGACATGCGCCATGCGCCGTTCTTCGGCTGGATCCGCGACCTGTCGGCGCCCGACCCGACATCGCTCTTCAATCTGTTCGGTCTGCTGCCGTTCGCGGTGCCGGAGTTCCTGCACGTGGGTGCGTGGCCCATCATCATGGGCATCACGATGTGGCTGCAGATGCAGCTCAACCCGCAGCAGCCGGATCCGCTCCAGCAGAAGATCTTCAACTGGATGCCGGTGCTATTCACCTTCCTGTTGGCGGCGTTCCCTGCCGGGCTCGTCATCTACTGGGCATGGAACAACGTCCTGTCGCTGACTCAGCAGTGGCTGATCATGAAGCGGCAAGGTGTCGAGGTGCCGATCGTTGCCAACCTGAAGCGGAACTTCGCCCCGATCGTTGGGATCGTCACAGGGAACAAGGCCAAGCCGGCTGCCACTACCTCGGCGCCTGCAAAGTCAAGTTCGCCGCGCGCCGACGAGACGACATCGGCACCTGCCGATGCCGAGGTTGGAGCCGAGGCGGCGGGCAGTGTCGAGGCTGATGCCGGCGGCGAAAGCGCAGAGGCCAAGCCTGCGTCCACCGCACAGGCACAGTCGAACCGCGTCGATCGCAAGGCCGGACGCAAGAAGAAATAGGCCCGGGCGAGAGCGTCAGCTCGGGCTGCAATGGATGCCAATCCCCATGGGAAAATCTTTGCCGCCCGACTCTGAGTCTGATACGGCCTCGAACCTAGTCGACAAGGCCGCGCTCGCCGCAGGTGCGTCCTTATTCGGGCGCCCCTGGGGGTTCGTGCGCGGTGTCCCCTCTTTCGAGTTCCTGCCTGAGGCGGACCGGCCCGAGATTGCCCTCGTGGGGCGATCGAATGTCGGGAAATCGAGCCTCATCAATGCGCTGGTCGGCCAACATGGCCTCGCGCGCACGTCTAACACGCCCGGACGGACGCAGGAGCTCAATTACTTCGCCACGCCCGACATCCCGCTCTACTTCGTGGACATGCCAGGCTATGGCTTCGCCCAGGCGCCGAAGGAGAAGGTGACCGCCTGGATCGCTCTGGTGAAGGGCTATTTGCGCGGCCGGCCGACACTGAAACGCGTGTTCATGCTGATCGATGCGCGGCACGGAATAAAGCCGCCGGATCGCGAGATCATGCAGCTGCTGGACGAGGCGGCAGTCTCATATCAGGTGGTGCTGACCAAGTCCGATAAGACCAGCCGCAGTCACTTGGAGGGAGTTGTCGCGGCCACGCGCACGGCCCTCGGCACGCATCCGGCGGCCTACCCGGAGCCCATCGCCACCTCGTCGGAAAAGGGGCACGGGATCGACATTCTGCGCGGCGTGATCGCCACGCTCTGCCTCGAGTCAATCGGCTGAGGCGTCCATCAGACGACGCCGAACTGGGCCAACAAGGCCCATACGAGACTCCAGATGCCTGCCCCGAATTTCGCCAGGAAGCCGCCAATGGCAGCGGCCACCAACCAGCTGCCCCAGCGCGAGGCGACCTGCCCGTAGTTGGTGCGAACCTTCACCTCGATGATCTGGTCCGGCAGCGCCGTCTCTGCCGCAACGCCATCCGTCCCCACCGTCCGTGCGGACACGATGAGTTGCAGGTGAGTCTCACCGCGCAATTGCGGGGTCACCGTCCAGCGCCAACTTGCGAAGTCGTCCGACAGCAACCCGTGGTTATTCTCGATCCACTGCGTTTCGGGCGACGTGGTCTCGATCCAGAAGCCACCCTCCGGTGCCCGCAGCCGGACGGATAGCGCCTTCGTCACGATCGAATCGTGCCGGTAGGCGGCGCCTGCCCCCTGCAACCCGTCGGCGAGGGCCATGAGGTCCGCCTTTGCGATCCGCACCTCGATCGCCTCGGGCACATCGACCGTCATGGTCCGGGGGATGTTCTCGACGAGGTACTCCGAGGGATCCGCCGATCTCTCCAGGCTGGGTGTGGCCCGCCGGCGTCCGTCAGCCGGCAGCCGTCCCGGCGCGGGCGAGCGGGCGCCTTGGCCAGGACCCTGCGGGAACGCCGGTTGCGGCGGCTCGAACCAGGGGGGCTGGATCGACCTGCCCGGCTCCGGCTGGTAGCGCTGCAATTGGGGTGGCGCCGGGTGAACATGCGGCGAGGTCTGCCGCGGCACCTGATGCGGTCGTGGACCAGCCGGGTGAAGCTGATGATTGGCCCCATCAGGACCGCTCATCGGCTGAGGATGGCGGTAGGCGTCGGAGGGCGGCGGCCCTGTGCGCTCGTGGGCATACCCCGGTGCAGCCGGATACGGCTCAGGACCGCGTGGCCCTGGTCCGCCGGGCCCTTGGAGGTCGGGCCCCTCCTGATGCAGGGACCGCTGCGGATGACGCATCGGTGACGGCCCGGGTGCAGGAGCGCGAGGAAGCGTCGCCGGTTCGGCGCGCTGGCCGAAACCACTTTCCGCATGATTGGCCGCCGCACTCGCAACACGCTCGGATAATGAGCCCGGACGTCCGTGGGGATCGCCTACGCCATCCGCGGCGGGCTCGCGCTGGTGCGGAGCGGCCCTGCGTTCGGGCGCTACACTGTCCGGCTGCGCCGGCTCGGGCGGTTGTGGATGACCATCGTTGCGTGCCACACGGCGCCGTGCCGCCGCCAGGATATCCTCGGTCGATTGGCCATTGGCGCCGTTCATGCGGCGGGGCTCGCCCGGGCTCTCGGCCCCGCGTTCGGCATGCGTCTCGCGCGCCGGAGCAGCTTGCGCCTGCCCGCTTGGACGGTGCGCCTCCTCGGCAGCGCCAGGCCCGGCCCCTGCCGGCTGCTGCGGTGGCGGCGCTGGCGCCGGCCCCTGCGCGGGGGCGGTTTGAGGCGCCTGCGCGTTGGCATTGCGTGCGGCAGAATTCGCCCACTGCAACGCCTTGATCGCCTCCTCGAACGTCAATCCCTGTGCCCGAAGCATGCTTGCGGCCGGACTGCGGCCATCGCCGACTATCGCGGCGAGCACGATGGCTCCGTTGATCTCGCGGCGCCGGCCCTGCTGTGCGGCGGCGGATGCATACTCGAGGATCCGCTGGAGATCAGCCGATGCGACCGGCTCCGCCTCTTCCGCCTGCCCATGCTGGCCGGCACTGGCGAGATAATTCGTGACGTCGTTGTTGAGACGGCCGAGATCCACGTTACAGGCCTGCATCACGATTGAAGCGTCAGGGTCCCCTGCCAGTGCCAGCAGCAGGTGTTCCAACACGACTTCCTGATGAGACTGCGCTTTCGCGTAGTCGAACGCACGCGCGAGCGTCACCGCCAGGTCTCGCGACTTCGGTACCCAGCTCATGGCCTCGGCGAACGATTTCGACATCCACCACTCCCTATCGGCTCCCCACCCCGTCGGAACGGGAGCCGGCCCACACCCACGTCAAGCCACTTCAGCTCGACTCTGGAAACAAGATTAACCGATTGAACAAGCGACTGCACCCCTCACCCGAGCTGCCGAGCGCAGATCCCGAGCCGCTTAACCCATGATTGTGAGGGAATTCCGTTGAGGGGCGCGACCGAGCCGCTATAACAGCACTCGCCTGGGTTTGAGGATGGATTACATGGCAAGCACGAACGAAAACTCGCAGGAGCCACGCGCACGGGGCGCCGCTTCGGCCCATTCCAAGGCTCAAATCCTGGCGGAGGCGCTGCCGTATCTGCAGCGCTACGACAACCAGACGGTCGTCATCAAATTCGGCGGCCACGCGATGGGTGATGCGGCGCTGGCCGACGCTTTTGCGCAAGATATCGTTTATCTCAAGCTTTCGGGCATCAATCCGATCGTGGTTCATGGCGGCGGGCCGCAGATCGCGGCCATGCTGAAAAAGCTTGAAATCAAATCGGAGTTCGTCAACGGCCTGCGCGTGACGGACAAGCCCACCGTCGAGGTCGTCGAGATGGTGCTGGCCGGTGCCATCAACAAGGAGATCGTCTCCGCCATCAATCGCCAGGGCGGCAAGGCGGTCGGCATCTGCGGCAAAGATGCCAACCTGATGGTCGCGCGCCAGATCACGGAGATGCCTGATCCGGAATCGAACATCATGAAGGCCGTCGATATCGGCTACGTGGGTGATCCCGAGGAAGTGAATCCCCATATCGTCGAGGTGATTTCGAACTCGGATCTCATTCCCGTCATTGCGCCCGTAGGTGTCAGCCGCGACGGCCAGACGCTCAATATCAATGCCGATACCTTCGCCAGCGCCCTTGCGGCGAAAATGAAGGCAAAGCGCCTGCTGCTTCTGACCGACGTGGCAGGTGTTCTCGACGACGACAAAAATCTCATTCCGGAGCTGACCGTCTCCAAGGCGCGCGAGCTCATCCGCAACGGCACCATCACCGGCGGAATGATTCCGAAAATCGAGGGATGCATCGAGGTCGTCGAAGCTGGCGTCGAGGCGGTGGTGATCATCGACGGTCGGGTGCCGCATTGCGTGCTGCTGGAGCTGTTCACCGAGCACGGTGTGGGAACACTGGTCGGAACGGCGCAGGAGCCGGCACTGACATGACGTCGCACTCCGGGGAAGCACTGCCGCAGTCGGCGCCGTCACTTGCCCGTCGCGGCTTCACGTCGACGTCGACGTGGATCTTCGATCTCGACAACACGCTTTATCCGGCGGAGTGCAACCTCTTCGCCCAGGTCGACCGGCGTATGGGCGAGTTCATCGCCAAATACCTCGGCGTTCCCTACGAATACGCGCGCCATCTGCAAAAGAGCTATTACCGGCAATTCGGAACGACGCTCGCCGGCCTCATGCAGGTCCACAAACTCGATCCGAAAGCATTTCTGGATTACGTCCACGACATCGATCTGTCCGTGGTGCCCGAGCATCCGGAGCTGTCAGCTGTCATCAGCCGCCTGCCCGGCCGCCGCCTGATTTTCACCAACGGCTCACGCCGCCATGCCGAGCGGGTGGCGGAGAAACTCGGCGTTCTCCACCTTTTCGAGGACATCTGCGACATCGCGGCCTGCGAGTACGTGCCGAAGCCGAGCCCCGACGCCTTCGACCGCATGGTGCGCCGCCATGGCGTTGCGCCCGAAACGGCGGCCATGTTTGAGGATATGCCGCAAAATCTCGAGGCGCCGCACGTGCTCGGCATGACGACCGTGCTCGTGCATTCGAGCTATTACGATCATCCGATCCAGCTCAAGATCCGCCAATGGCGCGAGCCGCCCGAGCACGTGCATCACATGACGGAGAATCTCGCCGGTTTCCTGGGTCAGGTCGCCTTGTCCGCTGACTGACGCCGCGACCGCGTTCGGCAAGGGTCCCGCGTCGGCGCCAGCTCACGGTTCCCTGGCATTGTCATTGCTCTGACTTGTTGAGTAATGCACAGGGGGCTGGCTTCCCCTCGGCAAGTGGGCGACAAACGCCGCTTTGATGAGGCAGCGTGCCTCTCGAGGCTTGGCGTTGCATGGGGGAGCGCCGTGGCGAATAACG
>JAEZHL010000266.1 GCA_023416575.1 Pseudomonadota bacterium | reverse complement strand
CGGTCGCCCAGTCGATGCCCTCGCCGGTCTCGATCATCTTGCGGCGGTTGTCGAGGAAGCGCTGGATCGTGCGGTGAAGCTGGAAGCCGGGCGGAACCTCGGTGAGCTTCAGCCCGATCTCGCGCAGGCGCTCGGGGCCGACGCCGGTCTGGCCGCGCCGCGCGTCGTCCTCGTCCTGACGCGCGGTCTTGAGGCCGGCCCAGCGGCCGTCGAGCCAGTCGGCCTTGTTCGGCTTGTAGCCCTGCGCGGTGTCGAACTCGGCGTCGAGCTTGGCGCGCCAGGCCGCGCGCATCTCCTCGATCTCGCCTTCGGTGACGACGTTCTCGGCGATCAGCTTCTTCGCGTAAAGCTCGAGCGTCGTCGGATGCTGCCGGATGATCTTGTACATCTTCGGCTGCGTGAAGGCCGGCTCGTCGCCCTCGTTGTGGCCGAAGCGCCGGTAGCAGAACATGTCGACGACGACCGGCTTCTGGAAGCGCTGCCGGTACTCGGTCGCGATCTTCGCGGCGAAGACCACGGCCTCGGGATCGTCGCCGTTGCAGTGGAAGATCGGCGCTTCGACCATCTTCGCGACGTCCGACGGATAGGGCGAGGACCGCGAGTAGCGCGGATTGGTCGTGAAGCCGATCTGGTTGTTGACGATGAAATGCACCGAGCCCCCGGTGCGGTGGCCCTTGAGGCCCGACAGGCCGAAGCATTCCGCGACCACGCCCTGGCCCGCGAAGGCGGCATCGCCGTGGATGAGGAGCGGCATGACCGAGGTGCGCCGCTCCGGCGGATCGCCGTGCTGGTCCTGCTTCGCGCGCACCTTACCGAGCACCACCGGATCGACGATCTCGAGATGCGAGGGATTGGCGGTCAGCGACAGGTGCACGGAGACGCCGTCGAAGGACCGATCGGACGAGGCGCCGAGGTGATACTTGACGTCGCCCGAGCCCTCGACATCGTCCGGCTTGAACGAGCCGCCTTTGAACTCGTTGAAAATCGCGCGATACGGCTTGCCGAGGACATTCGCCAGCACATTGAGACGGCCCCGGTGGGCCATGCCGAGCACGATCTCTTTCACGCCGAGCTGGCCGCCGCGCTTGATGATCTGCTCGAGCGCGGGGATCATCGCCTCGCCGCCTTCGAGCCCGAACCGCTTGGTGCCGGTGTACTTGATCTCGCTGAACTTCTCGAAGGTCTCGGCTTCGATCAGCTTGTTGAGAATCGCCCGGCGACCTTCCCGAGTGAACCGGATGTCCTTGCCTTCGCCCTCGATGCGCTCCTGAATCCAGGCTTTCTGCACCGGAGAAGTGATGTGCATGAACTCGACGCCGATCTGACGGCAGTAGGTCCGGCGCAGAATCTTGAGGATCTGGCGGATGGTCGCCGTCTCGAGGCCAAGCACCTTGTCGATGAAGATCGGGCGGTCGAGGTCGGCTTCCGTGAAGCCGTAAGTTTCGGGCTTGAGCTCGCGGTGCGAGCGCCGTTCGGTGATGCCCAGCGGATCGAGGTCGGCAGCGAGGTGCCCCATCACGCGATAGGCGCGGATCAGCATCAGGGCACGGATCGAATCCTGCGTGGCACGCAGCGAGGCGGCCATCGGCAACTCGAACCCGGCGGCTTGGGCGCGCGACTGCAGCGAGTTACGGATACGCCGTTCGGTCCCTTCGTAATCGCCCGTCAGCGCCGCAACCAGGTCTGAGCCGTTCTGCGTCAGCTCCTCCAGCGGCCGGCCCCAGGATGGACCATGTGCTTCGGCCTCGACAGCGCCCCTGTCCTCGTGCAGGCTCTGGAAGAAGAGCCGCCATTCGTCACTTACGGCCCCCGGGTTTTGCTCATACAACGCCTGCATCTCCTCGATGTAGGCGGCGTTGACGCCATTGAGGAATGACGTCCGTGCAAAGGCCTCGTTCAACGCTTGTCGTGACATGGCACTAAGGGTCCGGATTCAGAGATTCCCACCCGCGAACGCAGTGAAGCGCCCGCTATGGGCGCCTACTAGCACATCGGTTGATTTAGTACAGGTAAAGCTGTGTGTAAGTGATCCCGATGCCGTGATCGGGTTTTCCCACGTGTGGTTACTCAGCCGTTGAGAACCTTGGCGAGGGTGGTGCCGAGTGCGGCCGGGCTGTCGGCGATGGCGATTCCCGCCCCGCGCATGGCCTCGAGTTTGTCTTCAGCCTTGCCCTTGCCGCCAGAGATGATGGCGCCTGCGTGCCCCATGCGCCGCCCCGGTGGCGCCGTGACGCCCGCGATGAAGCCGGCCATCGGCTTCTTGCGACCCTTCGCGGCTTCGCTCTTGATGAACTCGGCCGCATCCTCTTCCGCGGAGCCGCCGATCTCACCGATCATGATGATCGAGTGCGTGTCGGGATCGGCAAGGAACATTTCGAGCACGTCGATGAACTCGGTGCCCTTCACGGGATCGCCGCCGATGCCGACGGCCGTCGACTGGCCGAGCCCGGCGTCGGAGGTCTGCTTGACCGCCTCATAGGGCAGGGTGCCCGAGCGCGAGACGATGCCGACGTTGCCGCGCTTGAAGATATTGCCGGGCATGATGCCGATCTTGCACGCGTCGGGCGTCAGCACGCCAGGGCAATTGGGTCCGATGAGCCGGGACTTCGAGCCGTCGAGGGCACGCTTGACCCTGACCATGTCCATCACTGGAATGCCTTCGGTGATACACACGATGAGCGGGATCTCGGCGTCGATGGCCTCCAGGATGGCGTCGGCCGCGAATGGCGGCGGGACGTAAATCGACGTCGCAGTCGCGCCGGTCTTCGCCTTGGCCTCTGCAACTGTGTTGAACAGCGGTACGTTGGCCAGCTCCGCATCTGGATGGCTGGTGCCACCCTTGCCGGGGGTCACGCCGCCGACGATCTGCGTTCCGTAGGCCTTGGCCTGCTTGGTATGGAAGGTGCCCTGGCTGCCGGTGATGCCCTGGCAAATGACCCTGGTATTGCTATCGACGAGGATGGCCATGCGCGTGCCTTCTCCTGCACATCTGAGAACGCTCGGGTGCTTGTCGAACAGAATGGGCTCCGGATCAAGTGTTTCAATAGGGCACGAATGCCCAGGAGGCCCCCGTTATCCCGGTAACGGCAATGGGGTCGATACTGTTGATTTGCCTTCTCAAGAGCAAAACTGTCCGCTTATAGTTGTGCGACCTCGCTGTCTGGCAACGGCCGCGTGGCACCCCGATTCAACCTCGAAGTCACTGGTTGGCTGATAAGCGGCGCAATCAGCTGCGATGGAAGCCGACGATACGCGTGCGCGAATGACAGGTAACCAAACAGGCTCGTCAACCTTGTTGCGGAGAAGGATCCGAATTCCAGGATGCCCCACCACACCCCTCTGATCGGGACCATTGTCGTTGGCCTGGTGCTGGCCTTCCTGTTTGGAGCCATTGCCAACCGGCTGCGTGTGTCACCGCTCGTTGGGTATTTGATCGCCGGTGTTCTGGTCGGCCCCTACACGCCGGGCTTCGTCGCTGATCAGGCGTTGGCCTCGGATCTGGCTGAGATTGGCGTCATCCTGCTGATGTTCGGTGTCGGGTTGCACTTCTCGGTGCGCGACCTGATGGGTGTCAAGAACATCGCCGTTCCGGGTGCTCTCGTCCAAATTGCCGTTGCAACTTTATTGGGCCTCGGTCTGGCGACCATGCTCGGCTGGAGCTTGGGTGCAGGCATCGTGTTCGGGCTTGCCCTATCGACCGCAAGTACCGTCGTTTTGCTGCGCTCGCTGCAGGAACGGCGGCTCGTCACATCCAGCCGCGGGCGCATCGCTGTCGGGTGGCTGATCGTCGAGGACATCGCGATGGTCCTCACGCTCGTGCTGCTGCCGGTGTTTGCGACCTTCTTCGACGGAAGTGGAGACATCGTCCCGGGTTTCTCCCCGCGCCCTTCCGATATCGCCCTCACACTGGCGACGACGCTTCTCAAAGTCGGTGCCTTCCTCCTCATCATGATGGTGGTGGGCCGGCGCGTCATTCCGTGGATTTTGCATCGGGTGGCGCACAGTGGCTCGCGTGAGCTCTTTCGGTTGGCCGTGCTGTCGATCGCGCTCGGCGTGGCCTTCGGCGCGGCAGAGCTGTTTGGCGTCTCGTTCGCGCTCGGCGCCTTTTTCGCCGGCATGATCCTCAGCGAGTCGGAGCTCAGCCAGCAGGCCGCCGCTGAATCTCTGCCGTTGCGCGATGCCTTCGCCGTCCTGTTCTTCATCTCCGTCGGCATGCTGTTCGATCCGTCAATCCTGCTCCGGGAGGCGCTGCCCGTCATCGCGACGGTGCTCATCATCATCATCGGCAAGTCGATGGCGGCGCTGGGGATCGTGCTGGTGTTCGGCTATCCCCTCGGCACTGCGCTGACGGTGGCGGTCAGCCTCGCGCAGATCGGTGAATTCTCATTCATTCTCGCAGGGTTGGGTGTGAGCATCGGCCTGCTTCCGGAGCAGGGGCGTGACTTCATCCTTGCTGGCGCGCTGATCTCGATCATGATCAATCCGCTGCTTTTCGCGGGCTTCGATTGGTTGAAGCCGCGGATCGAGAAGCGAGATGGATCCCTGCGCGAGGTCAGGCCGGGCGAGGCGGCATCCGAGGAGCCGGCGGGGCCCGAAGTCACGACGCTGTCTGGCCACAACGTTTTGATCGGGGCGGGCCGCGTCGGCGGGCGCGTGGCGGAGGCGCTTCAGAGCGCACCTGAGCCGCTTCTCGTCATCGACGAGAAGGAGGAGACGGCGGCCAAGCTCCGGAGCAAGGGCATCGAGGTGTTGGCGGGCAATGCGACGCTGATCCTGAAATCCGCCAATCTGCAGGAAGCACGTATGCTCCTCGTCGCCATCCCGGACACCTTCGAGGCGGGGCAGATCATCGAGCAGGCCCGGGCGATGAACGCCAAGCTGCAGATCCTGGCGCGGGCGCACTCCGACGCCGAGGCCGATCACCTCTACAGCTACGGTGCCAATGCCGTCGTGCTTGGCGAGCAGGAAATCGCGACCGGCATGATCGATCAGTTCATCCGCGTCGAGGAGGAGCTCTCGAAACTGGACAGCTCCCCCGACCCGTCAACCGATCCATCTCCCGATCCGCCTGCCGATCATTCTCCCGACCCGTCGTCCGGTCCTCCAACCGACCGGCAGCCGTAACCGCCGATCGGCTCTATGCCGATTTAGCAGGTGTATTCAGGTTGATGGTGACGTTCTTGCGTTGGGTGAAGCTGTCGAGCATCCCCTCGAGCGAGAACTCGCGGCCGATACCACTCTGCTTGACACCACCATAGGAATGGCCGGGTGACTGGCCGAGTCCCTGATTGACCTGCACCCAGCCGGCTTCGATGCGATGCGCAGTCCGCAGCGCACGACCGATGTCGTGGGTCCAGACGTAGGCGGCGAGGCCGTAATGGGAGTCGTTGGCCATCCGGATCGCCTCCTCCTCGTCTGTCCAGCGGATGGCAACGAGCACGGGGCCGAAGATCTCCTCACGCGCCAGTCGCCAGTCGTTGGCGGCATTCGCGAACACGGTCGGCAGCGCATAGTAGCCCGCCGCCAGAGGGCCTGACTTCGGGGGCAGTCCGCCGACCAGCATCCGGGCACCGGGCAGGCTCAGCCCTTCTTCGACGTAGCCGCAGACCTTCTTGAACTGCTTCTCGTTGATGATGGCACCGACGTCGGTCGCTTCGTCGAGGGGATCGCCGATCTTGAGATTTGCCGTCTTCTCCGCCAACCTGCCGAGGAAATCGTCGAAGATGTCGGCGTGCAGGAACAGCCGTGAGCCAGCGGTGCAGGACTGGCTCTGCCGCGTGAACCGCATTGCGGCAATGATGCCATCGACGACCCAATCCTCGTCCGCATCCGGGTAGACGATGGACGGGCTCTTGCCGCCGAGCTCGAGCGATACCGGCACGATGCGCTCGGATGCGGCGCGCATGATCAGCTTCCCGACCTCGGTCGAGCCCGTGAAGGAGAGCTTCCGCACGCCAGGATGGACGGAGAGCGCAGCGCCAGCTTCCTCGCCGAGGCCAGTCAGCACGTTGAGGACACCTTTCGGCAGATGCTCCTGGCAGATGGCGGCGAGCCAAAGGACGCCGAGCGGGGCATCCTCGGCCGCTTTCAGCACCAGGGTGTTTCCCGCGCACAGGGCAGGGGCGATTTTCAGCGCGGCGAGCAGGACGGGAGCGTTCCAGGGAATGATGGCGCCAACGACGCCAATCGGCTCTCGCCGCGTGTAGCTCAGCACGTGCTCGCCGAGCGGGATCGTCTCCCCCTTGAGCTCACTGGCGAGCCCGCCGAAGTAGCGCAGGATGTCGGCTGCGCCGCGGGCCTCGGGACGGGCCTGCGTCCGCAGCGCGTTGCCGGTCTCCTCGGCAATGATCCGGGCCAATTCCTCGACGCGTGCTTCGACTGTATCAGCGATCTTCTGCAGTATCCGGCCGCGCTCGCGCGGGACGACGCGGCTCCAGCTTACAAATGCCTTCGTCGCCGCCTTGACCGCGAGCTCCACGTCCTCGGCATTCCCTCGGGGGACCTTGGCGATGGGGGTGCGATTACCGGGATTTTCGACGATGATTTCGCGGCCGGTCGAGCTGCCTGTCCACGCGCCGTCGATCAACATTTCGACTAGTCGATCGGGCGTGCCACCCGAAGTGCTCTGGGCGAGGGCCATTGAACGTTCTCCCGTATTGCCGGCGTCATGACATGCCATGCGCTGGCATCAGGATAGGCTCGTCGTCGAGAGACGTGAAGCGGCAGTGTCGGCCGTCGATGAAGCGGCAACGGGTCCTGATCAGCTGCGCGCTGGAGGCAACGCCAAGTTCAGAACCCTCGACCGGGCGCTTTCGACTCAACGCCCTTCCTTGGCCTTGTTGTAGGGATGTTCCGGGGAATGTCGACGCCCTTTGCCGAGGTCGCGCTCGGCGCGCACATCCTTGTCGGATTTTTCCAGCGTCTCGATGATGCTGGCGTCAGGTTCGCCTCGCACTTCCGGAACGGCGCGGCGCTCGTTACGGACCCGTGACTGGTCATCGCCCTGGAGCGAATTCTTGCCCATCTCGTCCTGAGCGAGATCGGTTTCGGTGATTGAACGTGCATCCTGCATACCAGGACGATTCTTCGGGCTCCTTGCCATGGCCCTGCAACTCCCGTCTTCGCGTTTGTGCTTGATTGGTGAAGCCTAGCTAAGAGGAACACGAGCCCGGCGCAGCGGTTCCTCGGTTCGGCGCTGCGGCCGTTACGCCCGGGGGGGGGCATCTGCGGTTGCGCTGGCGATCGTCGGGGCCGATCGGCCTCACGGCAGGGGCAGTGCCTCATGCTCCTTCAGGGTCTTGCCAGTCTCGGCGTCGACCTCGAGCATCTTGACCCGGTAGCCCCACAAGTGGGCGACGTGCTGAAGCGTGCGATCGCACTGGTCCTTGTCGAGCAGAACGCCCCGCCGCGCGCGATGCTGGAGCGTCAGCCGGCGTCCGCCGGACAGGTCGGCGTTGATCACCTGGATATCGGGATCGCGGGCGGCGGCGTCGTACTGCTGAGCCAAAATCTTCCGCACCTGCCGGTAGCCGAGCTCGTCATGAATGGCCTTGACCTCGACGAACGAGGAGCCGGTGTTGTCGTGGATCTGGAACAGCCGGAAATCGCGAATGAGCTTGGGTGACAGGTATTGCAGAATGAAACTGTCATCCCTGAAATTGGCCCACGCTTCTTTCAGATTGCCGAGCGCATCGCCGTTGCCCGCGAATTCCGGGAACCACTCGCGATCCTCCGGTGTCGGCTCCTCCGAAATGCGCTTGATATCGCGCATCATCGCGAACCCGAGGGCATAGGGATTGAAGCCGCCGAAATGCTTGTCCTCGAAGCGTGGCTGATAAACCACTGAGGAATGGCTGTGCATGAACTCGAGCATCGAGCCTTCCGTAATCAGCCCTTTATCATAGAGCCGGCTCATGATCTCGTAATGCACGAACGTGGCGCAGCCTTCGTTCATCACTTTGGTCTGGCGCTGCGGGTAAAAATATTGCCCGAGCATACGGACGATCCGGAGCAGCTCGCGTTTCCAGTCGTCAAGCTTCGGGGCGTGCTTCTCGAGGAAATAGAGCAGGTTTTCCTGCGGTAGCCCCAGCGATTTGCTCTCCTCCTCGGCTTCTTTCGCCTCCGGGGTCGCGGGCGTCGTCGGAAGTTGCGAACGTGGAACCGTCCGCCAAAGCTCGTTGTAGGTTGCCTCCTCGTGCTCGCGCCGCTTGATTTCCCGCTCCTGCTTGTCGGAGCGCGATTGCCGGCGGACCGGATGGCGGCTGATGCCCTGAGCCATCAACGCATGGGCGCTGTCGAGCACGGCCTCCACCGTTTCAACGCCATACTTCTCCTCGCACTCAGTCACATATTCCTTGGCAAAGCGGAGATAGTCGAGAATGGCCGTGGCATCGGTCCACTGCTGGAACAGGTAATTGTTCTTGAAGAAATGATTGTGGCCCATGGCGGCATGCGCCATCACGAGCATCTGCATCGTCATGGTGTTCTCTTCCATGACGTAATTGATGCAGGGGTCGGAATTGATCACGAGCTCGTAGGCAAGTGCCCGCGCGCCCTTGCGATAAAGCACCTCCTCGCGCGCGAAATGCTTTCCGAACGACCAATGCCGGTACATGTTCGGCATGCCGATCGAGGCATAGGCATCGAGCATCTGCTCGGCCCTGATCACCTCGATCTGGTTCTTGAAGATGTTGAGCCCCATTTCCCCGACGCCGATTTCTTCGATGGCGTCGTAGGCCTTTTTCAGGAGATCGAAATTCCATTCCGCTCCGTCGAAGAGCGGCTGGCGTGTGGTCGTTGCCAACGTCATCTTGCCGCCCTCTCCTCGCTGCCCGAAGCAGAGCCGGAGAACAGCTCGCGGAATACGGGGTAGATTTCTCCCGGAGACGAGACACGCCGCATGGCAAAGTGGGGCTGGTCGCCGGCGACCTCGCTGTAACCCGCCCAAGCCACGCTCTGCATCGATGCAATCTGCGCTTCGGGCATGACCTCGATGTACGCGAAATACTGGCAAATCGGCAGGATATCCCGCTCCAGCATCGTCACGCACCGATCCATGTCGTCATCGAAGTTGTGACCGTCCGACGCTTGGGCGGCGTAGATGTTCCAGTCGTCCGGCGGATAGCGCTCGGAGACGACACGCAGCATTTCCTCCAGCGCGGTTGAAATGACCGTTCCGCCCGATTCCGTGTCGCGGAAGAAGGTATCCTCGTCGACCTCCTGTGCCGTCGTGGTATGCCGAATGAACACTAGGTCAACCTCGGCGTAGTGCCGCGACAGGAACAGATGGAGGAGCATGAAGAAGCGCTTCGCCAGATCCTTCAGCGATTCCGTCATCGAGGCGGAGACGTCCATCAGGCAGAACATGACTGCCTGCGTTTTCGGCTTCGGCCGGCGCTCGTGGCGATTGTATTGGAGGTCGATCGGGTCGATGTAGGCGACGACCTTGCGCATGTACGTGAGGCGGGCGAGCCGAGCGCGGAGTTGCGTCAACCGCTCTCCATCGGGCGTCTCGCGATTTTCCTCGGCTGCGAGCTCGGCCTGCAGCTCCTCGAGCTCGGTCAGTCGTGGCCGGCGCAATGCGATGCGGCGGGCAAGGCTGTTGCGCATGGTCCGCAGCCGGTTGAGCTTGGCGGGCGGGCCATCGGTCGTCAGGCCGGCGCGCACCGGCTCGGGCGAGCGGAGATCCTTGAGCTTTGCCTTGATGAGGTTGGGCAGCTTCAAGTCGTCGAAGAAAAGATCGAGAAACTCCTCGCGTGACAGGCTGAAGACGAAATCATCCTCGCTCTCGCCGTCCGGGCTGCCTTTCGGGCCGCCCCCGCCAGCACCGCCTTCGGGTTTACGGATGACGTCGCCGACGGCGTACTCGCGATTGCCGGGCAGCACGAAATCGCGCTCGCCGGTATTGGACCCGAGCCCGAACGATGGCTCACGAAGGCCCTTCGATCTGATGCGGATGTTCTCGCCGCCATCGACCTCCGAAACCTTGCGGCGCTTGATGGCGTCTCTGACCGCCTCGCGGATCTCGGCCTTGGCGCGCCGCAGAAAGCGCT
>JAEZHL010000003.1 GCA_023416575.1 Pseudomonadota bacterium | reverse complement strand
CGCGTCGACGCACTGACGTTCGGGCTGGGCTCCGGCGTCGCGGGACTGGCCGGTGTCGCGCTCTCACAAATCGACAATGTCAGCCCCAACCTCGGCCAGAGCTACATCATCGATAGTTTTCTCGTCGTGGTCTTCGGCGGCGTCGGCAATCTCTGGGGAACCCTCGTCGGCGCGCTGTCTCTTGGTGTCGCCAACAAGCTGCTCGAGCCTTACGCCGGCGCGGTGCTCGGCAAGATCCTGCTGCTCGTCTTCATCATCCTGTTCACACAAAAGCGCCCCCGCGGGCTCTTTGCTCTCAAGGGAAGGGCGGTCGAGGCATGATGATGACACGCCCCATTCTCGCCGGAGATCGAATTGCAATCGGGTTTCTCGGCATCCTCATTGCAGCTGCTATTCTGCTGCCGGCCCTCAACCTCCTCGTTCCGCCGACCTCACCGTTTCACATTCCGGCGTCGACGCTGGCGCTGTACGGAAAATATCTCTGCTTTGCTCTGCTGGCTTTGTCGCTCGATCTCGTGTGGGGCTATTGCGGGATCCTGTCTCTCGGCCACGGCGCCTTTTTCGCCCTCGGCGGCTATGCCATGGGCATGTACCTCATGCGGCAAATCGGGACTCGTGGCGTTTATGCCCATCCCGAGCTTCCGGATTTCATGGTGTTTCTCAATTGGAGCGAGTTGCCATGGTTCTGGTACGGTTTCGATCACGCCTGGTTTGCCTTTCCCATGATAATCCTCGTGCCAGGCGCCCTCGCGTTCGTGTTCGGCTGGTTCGCGTTCCGCAGCCGCGTCACGGGCGTCTACCTGTCGATCATCACACAGGCGATGACCTACGCGCTGATGCTCGCGTTCTTCCGCAACGACATGGGGTTCGGCGGCAACAACGGCCTCACCGACTTCAAGGACATCATG
Organism: Pseudomonadota bacterium; assembly: GCA_023416575.1. Lineage (GTDB taxonomy): Bacteria > Pseudomonadota > Alphaproteobacteria > Rhizobiales > Hyphomicrobiaceae > ZC4RG25. The sequence goes on along the minus strand of JAEZHL010000003.1, from coordinate 3,206 downwards.
GGCTTTCCGGTCCAGGCGGACGGGACGCGCGCAGCGCTTTTCGCAGCTTCCGCACTGGCATTGGCGGGTGGGTTCATCGTGGCGAAAGCGATCGTCGAGTCGAAACTCGGCAAAGTGCTCATCTCGATCCGCGACGCCGAAAGCCGGACACGGTTTCTCGGCTATAGGGTCGAGCACTACAAGACATTCGTCTTCACCGTTTCCGCAGTCATGGCGGGAATCGCCGGCGCGCTTTACGTGCCGCAGGTCGGCATCATAAACCCGAGCGAATTCACCCCCGCCAATTCCATCGAGGTCGTGATCTGGGTCGCAGTCGGCGGGCGTGGCACACTGACGGGCGCTGCGCTCGGCGCGATCCTCGTCAATTATGCCAAGACGACCTTCACCACCGGCCTCCTCGCCCCTTACTGGCTTTTCGTTCTCGGCGCGCTGTTCGTCGGTGTGACGATCCTCCTGCCGAAAGGCATTCTCGGAACACTGAAGGAGCTCCCGAGCCGCCGCCGTATTTCTCCCGCCGGCCTTTCCGAGGCCCCTGCGACGCGTCCGGCGGAGTAGCTGCCATGTCCCCGATCGCCGCCAGCGAACCCGCCCCGCACCTGACGCCCAGCCTGCTCTATCTCGACGGAGTGACGGTCACCTTCGACGGATTCCGCGCTCTCAATGAGCTCTCGCTGCAGATCGCACCTGGAGAAATGCGCGCCATCATCGGGCCAAACGGGGCGGGCAAAACCACGATGATGGATGTAATCACCGGCAAGACCCGGCCGGACAAAGGCGAAATCCTCTTCGACCATGGCATAGATCTGACCCGGCTCGACGAGGCGGAAATCGCCAATCTCGGGATTGGCCGCAAATTCCAGAAACCGACCGTGTTCGAGCATCACACGGTCGAGGACAACATTCTCCTTTCCCTCAAAGGCGACCGGCGCGCCCGCTCTGCCCTGGCGTGGGGCATACGCGCGGGGGATGCCCGCAGGATCGATGGCATCCTCGCCACTGTCGCCCTGGAAGCCCAGAGGAACCGGCTCGCCGGAACCCTGAGCCATGGCCAGAAGCAGTGGCTCGAAATCGGCATGTTGATCGCGCAAGACCCGAAGCTGCTGCTCGTCGATGAGCCGGTCGCCGGCATGACCGATGCAGAAACGGAAACGACGGCAGAATTGCTGAAACGCATTTCGGCGGACCATTCGGTCATCGTGGTGGAGCACGATATGGCGTTCGTGCGCGCGCTCGGTGTCAAGGTCACCTGCCTGCACGAGGGCTCGGTGCTGGCCGAAGGGCCCATCGATTTCGTCTCGGCAAATCCGCGCGTCATCGAAGTCTACCTTGGCCGGTGATGTCATGCTGAAAGTCGAGAACGTCGAATTGCGATATGGCGCGGCACAGGCACTGCGCGGAGTTTCACTCTGGGCGCGGACGGGCGAAGTCACCGCCCTCCTCGGCCGCAACGGCGTTGGCAAAACGAGCCTGCTCCGTGCGATTGCCGGCCACCATCCGATCAGCGGCGGTACGATCAGCTGGGACGGGGAAGCGCTGGACCCGCTGAAGCCGTTCGAGCGTGCGCGGCGCGGCGTCGCGCTCGTTCCTCAGGGCCGCGAGATCTTTCCCCTGCTCACGGTCCGCGAAAACCTGCAAACGGGTTTTGCCGTACTGAGCCGCGCGGAGCGCCGCATCGAGGAAGAGATATTCGAGCTGTTTCCGGTGCTGAAATCCATGCTCGGGCGGCGTGGAGGCGATCTTTCCGGCGGCCAGCAACAGCAGCTTGCGATCGCCCGCGCACTCGTCATGCGGCCAAAACTCCTTATTCTCGACGAGCCGACGGAAGGCATCCAGCCCTCCATCATCAAGGATATCGGGCGGGCCATCGCCTATTTGCGCCAGAAGGGCGAAATGGCGATCGTGCTTGTCGAACAGTATTTCGAGTTCGCCCGCGACCTCGCCGACCGCTATGCTGTCATGGAACGTGGTCAGATCGTTATGAACGGCACGCGTGCCGAAATGGTGGAATCCGATGTCCGCAGCCGTCTTGCGATCTGAAAGCGAAGCGGCGCGCGCCTCCGCCGCGAAGCTGGCTCCCGTGCGCGCCACCGCGCACGTCGCACTCACCTGTTCACAGCGCAGTGGCGCCACCCGCATCGCCGATCTCGCCGAGAGCGGCGGCTATCGCATGAAGTTTCCCAAGGTCGAAGACGACTGCCTCGAGGCCGTCATCATCAACACCGGTGGGGGCGTCGCGGGCGGCGATCGTATCCGGTTCGACGTGACAGCTCATGCCGGCGCCAAGGTCACCGTCGCGTCGCCGGCCGCGGAGCGCGTCTATCGCAGCCTCGGTCCCGCAACTGAAATCGACATCGGCCTCAATGCAGCGGACGGCGCCGCGCTTCATTGGCTGCCCCAGCCCACGATCCTTTTCTCGGGTGCTCGCCTCGAGCGGTGTATCTCAGCCGACATCACCGCGAATGCGAGCTTGCTGATCGCGGAGATGACGGCCTTCGGCCGCGTCGCCAGTGGCGAAAAAATGGGTCCGGGTCTGCTTCGGGATCACTGGCGCATTCGGCGCGATGGTAGGCTCATTTTCGCCGAAACAACGCGTCTCGATGGAAACATGGCCGAGCTGTTGGCGCGTCCGGCCGTTGCCGGCGGCGCACACGTCACGGGGCTCCTGTTGTGGTTCGACCGCAATGCCGAGGAAGCGCGCGACTGCCTTCGGACTAGGTTGGCAGATATTCCCCTTATTTATGGTCTCAGCGCATGGCGCGGGATGCTGGTGATGCGAGTTCTGTCCGAAAGTCTTGCCCCCGCACAGTCCTGCTTCGAACGCGCGATCGAGGTCCTGACGCGGTCCGCAGCGCCGCGCACGTGGGCAAACTGAATTCTGAATTGAGGGAAGTGATCGAAAAATGAACCTCACACCGCGCGAAAAGGACAAGCTGCTCATCGCCATGGCAGCCATTGTGGCGCGCCGTCGGCTGGAACGTGGCGTCAAGCTCAATCACCCGGAGGCGATCGCGCTCATCACTGATTTCGTCGTCGAGGGCGCACGCGATGGCCGCTCGGTTTCGGAGTTGATGCGCGATGGTGCGAAACTCCTGACGCGCGAGCAGGTCATGCCGGGCATCGCCGAAATGATCCATGACGTGCAGGTCGAGGCGACATTTCCCGACGGAACGAAGCTGGTGACCGTTCACGAGCCGATCCGCTGACAC
>JAEZHL010000413.1 GCA_023416575.1 Pseudomonadota bacterium | reverse complement strand
CCGATCAGTCGTTCAATCGGCAGCAGCCGGTCGTGAAATGGCTCCGCCTGGGAGTCCTCGGGCGTCGGTTCCAAAGCCATGGTGCACACACGGGTAAGGGCACACCCCGGAGGCTCCGGGGTGTGCCGATCTCAGGGCGATGATCAGTTGGAGCGGCGGTTGGCGATGGCCTTCTCGGCCGCGCCCACCAGCTCGGCGCCAATCCGTGCCTTCCACTTCTCGTAGACGGGCTTCGTCGCCTTACGGAACGCGTCGAGCTCCTCAGGCTTCAGCTCGGTGATCGTAACACCCAGCTCGCGGATCTTCTGCAGCTCCGAGGGGTCCTCAGCCGTGATGCCCTTGCGCGCGACCTCGATGCCGTACTTGCCCGCATCGAGCGCTGCCTGCTTCACGATCGCCTGATCTTCCGGCGTGAAGCTGTTCCACACCTGCTTGTTGACCGAGAAGATGAGCGGATCGGCGACATAGCGCCAGAGCGTCACGTGCTTCTGGCCGACCGTGTGCAGCTTCGCGACGGTGAAGATCGAGAGCGGATTCTCCTGGCCATCGACGGCGCCGGTCGAAAGCGCGGGCTGCGCGTCCGCCCAGCTCATCTGCGTCGGGTTGGCGCCCAGCGCAGTGAACGTGTCGTTGAACAGCGGCGATCCGACGACGCGGATCTTCAGGCCCTTGAGATCCTCGGGCTTGCGGACCTCATGCTTGGAGTTCGTCAGCTCGCGGAAGCCATTCTCGCCCCACGCCAACGGAACGACGTCCTTGGAAGCAATGATGTCGAACAGCTTCTTGCCCGGCTCGCCGGTCGTCAGGGCGTCGATGGCCGCGTGGTCCGGCATCAGGAAGGGCATGGAGAAGAGGTTCAGCTCGGGGATCTGGGGCGACCAGTTGATGGTCGACCCGACCGCCATGTCGATGATGCCCTGCCGCATGGCAGTGAATTCTTTGGTCTGGTCACCGGCCACGAGTTGCGCGCCGGGATAGACCTTCATCACGATGCGCCCGTTCGTGCGCTCTTTCACCAGGTCGGCCCAGCGCTGCGCCGACAGCCCCCAGGGGAACGGCACGCCGACGACGGTCGAGATCTTGTACTCAGCCTTATAGTTCTGGGCCTCAGCCGGCGCGCTCACGAACGCGCCGGCGAGAAGTGCCGGCAAGGCAAGTCCGGCAACGAATTTGCTCAGTCTTTTCATGGGCATTTCCTCCGGTTTACAGACTTTAATAGGCCAGCAGCTCGTGGACTGCCTTGGTCATGGCAGCCTCGGTGATCCGGGCGGCATCCTCCAGCGGTGGTGCGTAGCTGATCGGAATGCGCGGAGCCCCGAGACGGCGGACAGGTGCCTTTAGCTTGCTGTGCAGCCTCTCGGCAACTGTGGCGGCGATCTCCGCACCGAAACCGGCGACGGAAACCGATTCGTGGGCCACCAGAAGACGTCCCGTCTTCTCGACGCTTTTGAAGACAGTCTCCTTGTCCCACGGCCACAGCGTCCTGAGGTCGATCAGCTCGACGTCGACACCCTCAGCTGCGAGAGCATCCGCAGCCGCCGCGGCAACGTGGACCTGACGCGACCAGGAGACGATCGTCACATCACGTCCCTCGCGCGCCAGCCGCGCCTCGCCGAACGGAACCACGTAGTCAGGATCCTCCGGCACCTCGCCCTCGAGTGGCCACAGGCCCTTGTGCTCCATGTAGACCACAGGGTCGTTGCAGCGGATGGCCGACTTCAGAAGCCCCTTGTTGTCTGCCGGCGTCGCGGGACAGGCCACGACGAGGCCCGGAATGTGGGCATACCACGCTTCCAGCGACTGCGAGTGCTGGGCGGCGGACGAGCGCCACATGCCAATCGGCTCGCGCACGACCAGCGGCACCTTGGTCTGGCCGCCGAACATGTAGCGTGCCTTCGCGGCCTGGTTCACGAGCTCGTCGATGGCGCAGAGCGCGAAATCGGAAAAGCGCATCTCGACGACGGGCCGGGTGCCCATCATGGCAGCGCCGACGGCCGCGCCGAGAATGCAGGACTCCGAGATCGGCGCATCCGACACGCGCTCGGGGCCGAACTCGTCGGCCAGCCCGCGGTATTGCCCGAACACGCCACCGCGGCCCAGATCCTCACCGACCGCCCAGACGGTCGCGTCACGCCGCAGCTCCTCGGCCAAAGCCGTCCGCGCGGCTTCGAGATAAGTCATACGCGTCATCAGAATGCCTCCACGCGCGGATCGCCGATGTCTTGAATATCCTCGTAGGCCTGCTCTGCGGGCGGGTACGGCGTCGCGAACGCGGTGTCATAAGCCGCGCGCATCTCGCTCTGTGCCGCCTCGCGGTCAGCCGAAATGTCGGCGTCGGCCACGCCGGCACCGCGCAGCAGTTCGACAGTGCGCGCGACGGGATCATCCTTCCAGCGCGCCTCGACCTCCTCCTTCGGCCGATAGGGCGCGGCATCCGAGCCCGTGTGACCCGTCAGGCGATAGGTCCGGGCCCTGAGGAAGCGCGGCCCGCCGCCGGAGCGGATTGCCGAAGCAAGCTCGGCCGCGGCTTCATCGACCGCCAGCACGTCGTTGCCGTCGACATCGAGCGCCGGAACACCAAGGCTCTCGGCGCGGGCGATCGAGCCCGGGCCGGCCGTCATCGTCTGCGTCCGCGTGGTGGCCGCGAAACCGTTGTCCTCGCACACGAAAAGGACGGGCAGATCGAAGACCTTCGCCCAGTTCAGCCCCTCGAGGAACGGACCGCGATTGATCGCGCCATCGCCGAAGATGCAGCAGACGATCTTATTCTCTTTCTTCAGCTTGATGGCGTGCGCTGCGCCCGCGGCAATGACAATGTTCGCCGAGACGACGCCGTTGGCGCCCAGCATGCCGACCGAGAAATCGGCAATGTGCATGGAGCCACCCTTGCCACCGCAGTTCCCACCCTCGCGGCCGAGCAGCTCGCGCATCATGGCCAGCGGGTCGGCGCCCTTAGCCAGTGTGTGGCCATGTCCGCGGTGCGTCGACAGCAGGATGTCATCGCGGAGCAGGTTGGCGCAGACGCCCGCAGCGACCGCTTCCTGCCCGATGGAGGGATGGATCGCGCCCAGCACGACTTTATCGTCGAGGCCGCGCAGGGCCTCCTGCTCGAAAGCGCGGATGCGCAGCATCATCCGGTGATGCGCGCGCAGCCGCTCGACATCGATATTCCGACGTAAGCTCATGGTCTGTGGTCAAGCTCCAGCAAGAGAGAGGGTTGAAGTCGTATCGGCGCGGCCTGGCGCATCGAGGCTCGCCGCGAGCTCCGCGGCTTCCTCCTGGAGGCGTCCGATGAGCCCGGGCAGGCGATCCGGCCCCATCCGGTCACAGATCGCAGCGAGGCTCAGCGCGGCCACGGGGTAGCCATCACGCGTCAGGATCGGCACGCCGATGGCCTGCATCGCGGGGACGATGCGGCCCTCGTTCAGCGCGTATCCATTCTCCCGAGTCCGCGCAACGAACTGCCGCAACGCCTCTGGCGAAAAGCCGGCGTAGTCCAGCAGCCAACGTTTGTTGCGGTCGATCACCGCGTCGATTTCGTCGTCAGGCAGGAAGGCAAGGAGCGCGAGCGAGCCGGCGCCGACCCCGAGCGGGCGGCGATCCCCCTGATCGAGCGTCAGCGTGCGGATTGGGAAGCTTCCGACCTCGCGCCAGACGCAGACGGCCGCTAATCCTTCGCGAACGGACGCAAAGACAGTGTCCTCGGTCTCTTTCGCGAGGCGTCGCAATACGGGGCGAAGCACACTTTCGACGTGATGGATGTTCGCAGCGCGGCCGAGTGCAGCCGCAGCGCTGCCGAGCGTGTATCGCTTTGATTTGAGATCCTGATTGGCCAGCCCGACCTGCACCAGCGCGCCGAGCAGCCTGTGCGCGGTCGTCTTGCCGAGACCCGCGCTCTCAGCAATATCGCTGAGGCGATGCCCTCCGTCGCCTGCTTTCGCCAACAGGCGCAGAATCATCGCAACGCGATCCACAGTCTTTACTGCGGTCTCCTCGGCCAAGCCGCTCCCCCGTTATCGGACACTTAGGTATGCCCTTTGCAAAATAGTGGAACTTCGATAGCATGATTTTGGAACAAAGGTCATCCGGTTTTCGTGCATCGAGCCACGGGCGGCCATCGGGGAAGATACCAAGGCAGATTATCCAGTCGTGATCGAAGCGCCGACTGCAACCAAGTTTCCATACGAAGCGCGCGGGCGCGTGGTCGTATGTGGCAGCCATGGCGGCCGCTATCCAGCCTATCTCGCAGCATGCGCCGGCCTGCGCGCTGTCATCTTCAGTGATGCAGGCGTCGGCTGCGAAGATGCGGGCATCGCGTCCCTTCACCTCCTCGGCGCCGGCGGCATGGCCGCGGCAAGCGTTGCGCACACGAGCGCGCGCATCGGCGAGCCCTCGGACATGCTCGCGCGCGGTGTGATCTCGTATGCGAACGGTCCCGCGCGGGCTGTCGGGGTGGAGCCCGGCATGCCGTGCCGTCTCGCGGCGGAGCTTCTCGAAAAGGCGGAAGTTCGACAGGTCGAGATCCCGCCGTCGGAAGAAGGGCGCGACGTGATCGCGCCGCCCGGCGCAACGCGCCGCATCGTGCTCATCGATTCGGCGGCGATGGTCGAGCCCGCAGATGTGGGCCAGATCGTTGTGACCGGCTCGCATGGCGGCCTCGTCGGGGGAGATCCCGCCCTGGCGCTGCGGGTCGCGGGTTATGCCGGCGTTTTCAACGATGCCGGGATCGGCGTCGATCAAGCTGGCATCGCGCGGCTTCCCGCGCTGGAGGAGCGCGGCATTCCCGCGTTCACAGTGGCGGCGTCGAGCGCCCGCATCGGTGAGGCGATATCGACATTCGAGGACGGCATCATCTCAGCAGCGAACGGTCCGGCCTTGGCGCTTGGAGCCCAGCCAGGATCGCGGGCCAAAGATGTGCTACTAGCGTGGGCGCGCAGCCCGGTCTGAAGGATATTCTCGCCGCGGGGGCCAGAAATGAAGCCAAGCGCATCAAGCGCTTGCCAACGAGGAAGGAAAAAATGCGGAAATCTGTCTGGGGAGCACTCACAGGGTTCGGTCTCGCCGTCGCGCTGACCACATCGGCCACGGCGCAGACTCTGACGCTCAAGATGGCCCACATCTATAACCCTGGGAACATCTGGTACGACGTTGCAGCGGACTACGCCAAGCGCGTCGAGGCCCGCTCGGGTGGCAAAATCAAGATCGACGTTGCACCTTCGGGCTCGACCGGCGACTGGCCGCAGGCGATCGAAGGCCTGCTGATCGGCACTAACGACATCGTCGTGCAGTCGATCGGGACGCTCGACCGCTATAACACGATCGCCGGCGTCGAGGCCTACCCGTACCTGATCAAGGACGTCGAGCACTTCAAGTCGATCTACTACGGATCGGTGGGTAAGGAGCTCTTCGACGAGATCGCGAAGAAGACAGGCTTCCGCATCGTCGGCGCGGGCTATCGCGGTGCCCGTCACATGAGCTCGAACAAGCTCGTCGAGAAGGTCGAGGACCTGAAGGGCGTCAAGCTGCGCGTTCCGCCTCTCAAGATGTATCGCCTGACCTGGGAATACCTGGGCGCCAGCCCCGTTCCGATGGGTGTCGCCGAGCTCTTCACCTCGTTGCAGCAGGGCGTGGTGGACGGACAGGAGAACCCGCTCGAGGTGCTCGAGGACCAGAAGTTCTTTGAAGTGCAGAAGTACGTCATCGAGACCGGCCACGTGCTCGGCTCCATGACGTTCATCTTCTCGGATGCGCGCTTCAAGTCGCTGCCGGAGGAAACGCGCAAGCTCCTCCAGGAGGAAGGCGAGGCAGCCATGCTCGCCGGCACCGACCGGATGGTTCAGATGGAAGCCAAGTACAAGAAGGACCTCGAGTCCAAGGGCATGAGCTTCATCCCGGTCAACCGCGCCGCCTTCCAGGCCAAGATCGCTTCGATGACCAAGGACTTCCCTGAGCTCGCACCGTGGGTCGCCAAGATCCAGGCTACGAAGTAGCAGAAGTTCGCTCTCTCTCTGAACGACCGCGCAACCGGGCTTTTGCGGCCCGGTTGCTCAGCCGGAGCCCTGACACATGACCGATCCCCACACGGACGGGCGCGAGCTCGACGGCTGGCGCCGTTCGCTCGACCGTTGCGCGCGCTATCTGGAACGGGCACTCGATGCGGTGCTCGCCACCATGCTCGCGATCCTGGTCGCAAGTCTCGTATGGCAGGTGATCGGTCGCTATGCGATGGACCGGGCTCCCGGCTGGTCTGAAGAGCTCGCCCGGTTCCTGATGGTCTGGATCGCGATGCTCGGCAGCGCCGCGGTCATGCGCGACAATGGGCACATCCACGTTTCCGTCCTGCTCGACAGCCTGCCCGCACGCGCCCGCACCATCCTGCTTGCGATCCGAGACGCCATCGTCCTCGGCACCGTGTACGTCCTGTTCACGTATGGCATGAACCTGGCGACACTCTTGAAAGGCCAGCTTTCTCCGGCCTTCGAGGTCAGCATGGCCGTGCCTTATTCGGCGCTGCCCGCGGGCGCCCTGCTCATCGGACTTGCCGTCGTCGTCGCACGACTGACTCGCAGCCCCTACGCGCGCGGCGACGCGACACCCATCGCTTGAGGAAGGCACCCCAATGACGCTGCTGTCGACACTGGTCATCGCAATGCTGGGGTCCATGCTGATCGGCGTGCCGATCGGCCTCGCGATCGTGGCTGGAGCCATCATTTCCATTCTGCTGTTCGTGCCCGGCGCGAACCTCATGATCGTGCCGCAGCAGGTGTTCGGCGGGCTCGACAGCTTTACGCTGCTCGCGATTCCCTGTTTCCTGCTCGCCGGCAGCCTGATGACCGTGGGTGGGCTGACCGATCGCCTGCTCGTCTTCACGAATACGCTCCTCGGTCGATTCCGCGGCGGGCTCGCCATGAGCAACGTCTTCGCGTCAACGGTTTTCGCCGGCATCTCGGGCTCTGCGGTTGCCGATACATCGGCGCTCGGCCGCGTGCTCATCCCCGCCATGATCCGCGAAGGCTACAAGCCGGGATTCGCCGCCGCCGTGACGGCCTCCTCGAACGTACTGGCGCCGATCATCCCGCCGTCGATTGCCTTCATCGTCATGGGTGTATTGACGAACCAGTCGATCACCCGGCTGTTCCTGGCGGGCGTCATCATTGGCCTCGTCTACGGCCTCGCGATGCTCATCATCACCGCGATCATCTCGCATGTGCGGCAGTATCCGGTGCACGGCCGGTCGAGTGCCAAGGAAGTTTGGAAGAGCTTCCGCGGTGCCATTTGGGCTCTGATGATGCCGGTCTTCATCATCTTCGGCATCCGCACTGGCGTCTTCAACGTCACGGAATGCTCCGCAATCGCCGTTATGTACGCGCTGTTCGTCGGAACCGCGATCTATCGCGAGCTGACGCTGAAGCGGATCTATCAGGCGCTGGTCGAGACGGCGCGCCTGACGGCAATTATCATGATCGTCGTCGGGGCCGCCCGAATCTTCTCCTGGATTCTGGGCTACGCCGGCCTGCCGCAGCAGATCGCAAACGCGATCCTGATGGTGACCGACAACCCCTGGGTGTTCCTGGTCCTGCTCAATATTCTGCTGCTGATCGTTGGCATGTTCATGGAGGCGAACGCCGCGCTCATCATGCTGGTGCCGGTGCTGTTTCCCATTGCGATGCAGCTCGGGCTCGATCCGATTCACGTGTCGGTCGTGATTGTCGTCAATCTCTGTATCGGCCTCATCACGCCGCCCGTCGGCCTGTGCCTGAACATCTCGTCGCTGATCGCCCGCGTCCCGCTCGAGCAGTCGACGCGCGAGGTGCTGCCGTTTCTCGGTTTCGCGCTCCTGGTCCTCGCCCTGCTCACGTTCGTGCCGGGGCTTGCGACCTGGTTCCCGAACCTGATCCTCGGTTGAACTCCCTAGAAAGGTAACGTCATGGCCGATCGCCTGAAAGGCAAAGTCGCAATCGTGTTCGGTGCGGGCTCGGATGGGCCGGGCTGGGGCAACGGGAAAGCGGCCGCTGTCGCTTTCGCGCGCGAAGGCGCGAAGGTCACCTGCGTCGATATCGTCGCGGCAGCGGCCGAAGAGACGGCCTCGATCATCTCCGGCGAGGGCAACGAGGCCGAAGCGGTCAGCGCCGACGTCACCAAAATCGAGTCGATCGAAGCCGCAGTGGCACGGACCATCGAACGCTTCGGGCGGATCGACATCCTGCACAACAACGTCGGCATGACGCATATGGGCGGCCCAGTAGAGCTCGACGAGGCCCGCTTCCAGGCCGCGGTCGACCTCAACATCGGCTCGGTCTACCGCACCGCGAAGTGCGTCATCCCACATATGTTGCGCCAAGGCGGCGGCGCCATCGTCAATATCTCATCGCTCGCCGCCATCCGGTGGACCGGCTATCCGTATTTCGCCTATTACGCCACCAAGGCAGCCGTGAACCACGCCACGGTGGCCATTGCCTTGCAGTACGCGAAGACCGGCATCCGCGCGAACTGCATCATGCCAGGGCTGATCCACACGCCGCTGATCTACAAGCAGATTTCCGGCCAGTATGCGTCGACCGAAGAGATGATCGAGGCTCGCAACAAGCTATGCCCCATGGGGCGCATGGGCGAGGCCTGGGACATCGCGAACGCCGCCGTCTTCCTGGCATCGGACGAGGCAAAGTTCATCACTGGCGTCAGCCTGCCGGTCGACGGTGGTCAGCATTGCTCGGTGGTCACCGGCGGCTGACGCGGCATTTCGGGTTAACGCCCTAGATCCTCGGGCTCTCAGTTCTGACTACTATCGGTCCATCGATAGTGGTCAGAACCGTCCACCCGTTCTGAACCCGCCGCGGCGGCGATCATCGTCGTCATCATCATCGTCGTCGTCATCGTCCCGGCGGCGACGGCTCCCGCCCCATGGACCCTGGCCAGGCGGAAACCAACCGCCGCCGCTATCGGGGCGCCGCCAATCGCCGCCACGCGGTCCGTGATCACTCCCCGGCATCGGGATGGGAAACGGGAACGGAAACGAAAGGCTGCCCCGACCGCGCGGCTGGCGCACATCGAAGCCCTTCCGCAGCAGATCCCAAAGCACCCCGCCCGTCACGACGCCACCCAGGACCTGACGCAGTATCCTGTCGAGATCGACGTCGTTTCCGAACGTCGCATCGGGGTGGTCGTAACCGGATTTCCGGAATCGGTCGCGGGTCCGCTCGACCTCCACGCGCCGCTGGGCGATGTCGCGCGCCGACTTGCGCAGGTCGGCGACCTCCTTGTCGAGCCGGGCCAGCCGGTCGTTCAACTCTCCGATGCGCCGCACGATGGCATCGTCGGCAGGTGTAGCCGTCCGTTTCGCCTCACTCACGAGCGTGTCGAAATGATCCTGTGCATCGGCGGTGGCGATCGTCTCCAGGGCCTCGCGATAAGTAGCATCGTTGACACTGGCGACGAGCGAATCCCGCTTTTGATCCAGCGTGCGCAGGGCCTCCTGCTTGGTTTCGACGGCGGCGTCGGCGCCCGCCAGCTGCTGGCGCGCTGCTTCGACCGCCCGCGATAGCTCCTCCTCGCCCGCTGCGATGAGCGCCCGCCGTTCGACCTCACGCAGAGCCACCTGGCGATTATCGACGATCGAGCGCTGTTCCTTGGCGTGCTCTCGGAACCGCAGCGGGATCTCGATCAGCATCGCATAGTTCAGGCGCGCATCGTTGTAGCCGATGAACTTCGCCACCGACCGGTCGAGGAAACGCGCGAACACGCCGGCTCTATACCGCGGCGTCGCGTAGCCGATGGACCAGAGATAGGCGAACAGGGGATCTTTGTCGTAGGGCTCGCGTTTTTCGCCGAGTTCTTCCTCGGTCTGGTGCGCCTTCGCCTCCGCCGCCTCCGCAACGCCACTAGCCGAATCGACAGCAGATTTGGCCGCAACCCAATCGGGCGACGTCTTGATCGTCTCCGCCACCCTGGCGCGCAGCTCATCAAGTTTATTGATCGCCTCTTCGAGTGCAGCCGCGGCCGTGCTGCGCTCCGCAGAGACGGTCTCGAAGTCGGCAAGCGCCTTCTGCCGCTCCGCCGCGATCTCCTCCAACTCGCGGCGCCGCCCCTCGAGCAAGGCGGAGGCCCGCGTCTCGGCAGCATCGAGATTGTCGACCAGCCGCTGAGCCGTGATCTCGTCCAGCTTGATCCGGGCGAGCTCACGGAAGGCATCCGCCCGCTCACGCCGCAAACGCTCACCCTCGGCAGCCGCCGACGCCAGCGCACCGTCCAGCTCGCTCTCCTGACGGTGCAGGCTGACTATTGCGCCTTCAATGCGCTCGAAGGCCTGCCGCCCGGTCCACATCGCAACTCTCGTCCTCTCTCTACCAGGTATTGATGGTGCCGCCCTCGGCCGGCATGGCATAATCGATCGTCAGCCGGCCGCGCTGCTTTACGCCCAGCTCATTGCGACGCACGACCCCGTGCTCCCGCTTGTCCGCCGCCACCGCTTCGTAAGTTTGCTGCGGCACGCGCACCCCGAACTGGCTGACGGTCTTCGTCTCTCCCGACAGCTCGTCACGGATGGGAAGCGATAGCGTCTGGCCGTCCGGCGCGATCGGCTCGACGATCAGATAATAGCTGCGCGCCTGCCACCAACCGGGGGGCCGGCGCCACAACCCGGTCGTCTGGCCGGGCTGCGAAATGATTCTCAGCGTGTATTCGGTGCGCAGCTCGTCGAGGAGCTGGCCAAGCTGCGCATTGATGCTCCGCATCGCGGGCAGATCGCCATCGCGGACCGCTCGCTGGCCATCCGAGAAGAGGGCATTGGCCCTCTCGCGAGCGGTATCGTCCTTGGCGATCGCCAGGATGTCGGAATGCGCGAGGTTGATCGACTTCGGCAGGGTCTCGGTGGCCTCGATATGAGCCACCCGTCGCGACTCCTGCGCCGGGCGAATGATCGTGAAATAGGCGATGCCCAGAACCGCCAAGAAAATGAGCATCACCGTCAGGGTGCGCCGAGCCACCCGCGAGCGCAGCGCCCAGAGCTCGAGCATCGTGCGCTTCCAGGACCGCGGCGGCGGGGTATAGACGAAGCGGCTTTCCTTGAGCGCCTGCACGCCCTGCTTCAGGACGTGATCCGGGACCTCGATGCCCTGCTGGTGATAAATCTCGCGCAAGCGCGCGATCAACTCCGCCTCCCGACCCTCCTCGTCGAGTTCGCGACGCACGAAATCCTCGCGATGACGCAGTGTGTCCACCACGTCCATCGCCATCATGACGTCGTCCAGCTTGGGCGGCGTCGTCTCGGCCGCCGGGGCGCCCACCACCATGGTCGCTCACACCTGGAGAGGAACTAGCGCTGGTCGGGAAGCTGATCGGCCTGAGCCGCAATCCTCGCAATGCGCCGCTTGCCGTCCTCGACCGCCACGCGGATTTCCTCCGAGTTCTCCGTCGCGAGCTTGCGCATCTCGGCGATGATCTCGCCCGAGCGGACCTGGAAATTCACCACGCTGTCGATGAGCTGCTTGACGGCATCGGCGCGAATGGTCGGGCCATATCCGGTCCTGATCGCCGCCTCCTGCACCTTGTCACCGATCTTGGCGAGGTCCTCCAGGCTCTTCGACATGCCCTCCTTCATCGCGTCCAGCGTCTTGGTCGACTCGTGGAGGCCGAACATGCCGGTGAACGACGCCTTCAGTGCCGTCAGCACGCTATCATTGGTCGAGAAGAACGCGACGGCCTGACCGTAGACGCGCTCCTTGGCGGAGGTCGTCTGCATCAGGCGCGCCATGATCACCTCCGACGTGTTGTAGCCGATCGTCAGATTGTCGGAGAGATCCTTGGCGATCTGATAGCGCTTCTCCTCGTCCTGCAGCCGCCTCAGTTCCTCGTCGCGGGCAAGCTCCAGCTTGGCACGATCCGCGGCCTCGGTTCCCGTGAAGCCGGCCACTTTCGCGGAGGCCTCGTCGAGCCGCTTGCGTGCCTCGTTGAGCTTCTCCTCGGCCTTCCGCAAGACTTCGAGCGCCATCACCTCCGCATGCTTCAGCGCACCACGGTAGTCGCGATAAGCGTCGAGGATCCTGCTTTCACGCTCGATCTGGTTCTTGGTTTCCTTGGTCACGGACAGGTAAATCGTCCGGATCTTCTCGAATCGGTCGGCGATGTCACCGCGCGCGATCTTCATCCAGATGTTGCTGCCGCGCTCGAAGACGTCGAGCTTGCCGTCGCTAACCTGATCGACGAGCCGCCGCGCGTCGTCCCGGATCGAGTTGAAGCCGTTCGTGATGTCCTGGTAGCGCTGGCCGATCTCCATCTGCGCGGTTTCCTTGCGCACCACCTCGTTGAACACCTCGCCCTGGCCGAGGGTGCGCGCGATGAGCGTGATCTTGTCCTCATCGAGGTCGGAGATCTTCTCCAGCAGGACATTGATCGGTGCCGGCTCGACCTTGGCCGGCATCAAGCCCATGTCACGCAAAGTTCCAGCGGCCTCGTTGAGGTACTGCATCGGGGTTTTGACGGCGACGTCGGTCATGCTGTCCTCATCCGCTAACGATCTGGTCACTTGCTCGTGACCCCCGTGCTCATATCGGTGACGGGGCCCCGGCGTTCAATTGGATTGCCGAGGTTTTCAGTGCGGACTTGGACGATGCCAAGGCTCAGCCCTCGCATGCCGCTGAGGCTGCCCGTCAGTTCGCCGTGGCAGCGCGCCGGGCGACCTCGGCCTTCGAGACCTCGCCCGCAGCAATGAGGGCGTTGACGCAGCTGCTCGACAGCTTGTGCCCGTTGGCGCGCATGCACTGGCGCACCTGCGGACCCTCGGTGGGGTACTTGCTGCAGTATGCGTAATAGTCGCCGGCGCAGGCCATCTGCACACGGAGGCTGACGGCGTTCGCGTGACTGGCCATGCCGATCAGATTGCCGGCTGCCAATCCGGCGGCCAATGCAAGGCGGGCGGCGATGCTGCGGGTCGAGGTCATGGCTTCCTCCATAAGCTGATGACTAGATTATGGTCCCGCGCCATGTGCATGGCTGTTCCGCCGGTAACTCAGCCAATTGGGGCTTCCATCCCGCAGCGATGCAATCGTAGCTTTCAGCACAAAGGGGTGGATCGGACGAGATACCGCCCTCGGACCGGGACGGAGGAAACGGCAATGAGCAGGCTCGACGGCAAGGTGGCGCTCATCACAGGCGGCGCACGTGGGATCGGGGCGGAAACCGCCCGCCAGATGAGCATGGCAGGAGCACGCGTCGTTGTTGCCGACGTGCGCGCCGCAGAAACCAGCGAGACGGTGAGCATGATCCGCGCGGCGGGCGGAGAGGCGATCGCGATCGACCTCGACGTGACGCGTGAGGCGGCCTGGTCGGCAGCGGTTGCTGAAACCGTCGACACCTTCGGCAAGCTCGACATTCTGGTCAACAACGCCGGCGTTTTCCTCGGGCGCGATTTCGAGGAGGTGGGTCTCGACGAGTGGAACCGGCTCGTGGCCGTCAACCTCACCGGCGTATTCCTCGGCACCAAGCTGGCCGCCCCCGCGCTACGTGAAGCCGGTCGCAACAGCCCCCACGGAAGCGCGATCGTGAACCTGTCCTCGATCGCCGGCCTCGTCGGATCGGCGCTCGACGCGCTCTATTCGATGACCAAGGGCGGCGTCACGTTGTTCACGAAGTCGACCGCTCTCGCCTTCGGGCGCAAGGGCGACCGCATTCGCGTCAATGCTGTGCATCCCGGCGTAATCGAAACCGATATGGGCCGGCAGACCCTCACCCGTCGCATGGACGTGATGCGCGCCAGCGAGTTGGATCAAGCCCGGCAGGCGACCCGTGATCTCTACCCGATCGGTCGCCTCGGCGAGCCGGAGGACGTCGCCCGCACGATCGTTTTTCTCGCCTCTGACGACGCCCGGTTCATGACTGGATCGTCGCTGGTCGTGGATGGCGGCGTCACCGCCCAGTGATCCGAGACCCGAGACGGCCGGCCCTTTATCCGCATTCGTCATATCTTGTGGATGACACGATGAAGTGATCCCCCACCCGGGCTCATCCTATTTGCGGATGCGTCAGAATGTCTCTAACCTGGGAACCTCGAGACGGCCCAGAGGGGAGACCGCGATGGGCACGATCATATTCCAATGTCCCATCACTGGACGTGACTACGCCAGCGGCATTGAAATCGACGAGGCGAGCTTTCTTCGGTTGCCCGACATAAAGATGAAGGCGCGTTGTCCCTATTGCGGGGCCGATCACGTCTGGTCGCTACGCGATGCCTGGCTTTCCCCGGAAACGCTTGCGGGAGTCTCCCCGGTTGTCGAACCGGAGGCGCAGGCAGGCGATTGAGACCGCTTGCCTGCACAGGCGCTGTTACGCATGTCGATTTGCCGGGCGAGGTTGTAATTCAACTTCGCGGCCGTCGTCAGCCGCTCCCGCTCCCAACTGTTCACCGGCATTGCTGCGGCACGACTGAGCCATTGATGCGCATCGGCGCGATATAAGTCTGTAGTCCTGACAAGCATGGCCGCGCCGAATTCCTGGAGGTTCTCTGAGGCGGCTTCTCTTGCCATTGGCCTGTCCGACAGGCCACATCTGCCCGTCAAGTTGGTGACAGAGATCTAAACGAGCGACCAGAATTATCCGCGGCTCATCCCCAGCCCGATTCGCAGAACGATGTTCAGCTCCGATGGGGGCCATTGGGCTTGCCTGAAACGCCGCCGTTGGCCTCGGCATCACGCAACTCGGCCGCACACGTCGCAAAGTCTGTGGCTTCGGAGCACCACCCCACTTACAAGCCGGGCGAAACGTTTTATACAAAGAGGCCCACCGCCGAACGGTCCTCATGCGCAGACGCCGATTTCCATTAGGCCGCCTTCTCGTCCTCTTGCTTCTGCTAAGCGGAATAGGCTTGGCCTTTCGGCAAGGAATCATTCCCGCCCGCTACAGCCCACTCCCGGCGCTCGATCTCGAGAGCCCGATCCCGCTTCTCGTCGACTGGCAGCTGGTCGAGCTGAAGCGTGACCCGGAGCTGTGCTCGCGCGTGCTCGTTTCGCCTTACATCGAAGCGGTCCCCGTCCGGGACAATCCGCTGCGAAAGGGCTGCGGCTGGACGAACAGCGTGCGCGTCTCGTCACTCAGCGGCGCCAAGATGCCCGTCGACAAGCTGTCGTGCGAGGCCGCCGCCGGGCTCGCGTTGTGGATGGCCCACGACGTGCAGCCACTTGCCGAAGCCATGCTGGGGCAGCGCGTCGCCTCCGTCCAGCACATGGGCACCTACTCGTGCCGCAACATCGTCGGCAATCCGTTCTGGAAAGGTGTTCGCAGCGAACACGCCACGGCCAACGCGATCGACATCTCCGGTCTGACGCTGGCGGATGGCAAGAAGCTCTCAGTGCAAGGCGACTGGCGCGGCGATACGCCAGAGGCCCGGTTCATGCGAGAGATCCACGAGCGCGCGTGCAGCTACTTCCGCGTCGCCCTTGGTCCGGAGTTCAACCGCGCCCACCGGGATCATTTTCACTTCGACCGCGGCCTACTCTCGACCTGCCGCTAGGCGCGCTCACAATCCCGGATCACAGAGCAACGGCGGCCGATCCGGGTGCCCGCGCAGCCTGAAATCCCAAGCTCTATTCAAGCCTCGAAAACCACTGACGCGCGATCCCGGATGTTCCTGCCAATGGGTGGCTGGGTCATCCGGGACGCGGTGAGTGTCAGCTGGCGCTCTCAGCGCTTGTTCTGGCGATGGTTGATCAGGTCCTCGACCACCGCAGGCTCGGCGAGGGTCGAGATGTCGCCGAGGTTGGAGAAATCATCCTCCGCGATTTTGCGAAGGATACGGCGCATGATCTTGCCCGAACGCGTCTTGGGTAGCCCAGGCGCAAACTGGATCAGGTCGGGCGTGGCGATCGGACCGATTTCCTGGCGCACGTGCGCGACCAGCGCGCGCTTGAGGTCGTCGCTCGGAGTCTCACCAGCTTTCAGGGTCACGTAGCAGTAGATGCCCTGCCCTTTCAGATCATGCGGGTAGCCGACGACCGCCGCTTCCGCCACCTTCGGATGGGAGACGAGAGCGCTCTCCACCTCCGCCGTGCCGAGGCGGTGGCCAGAGACGTTGAGCACGTCGTCGACGCGGCCGGTGATCCAATAATAGCCGTCCTCATCGCGGCGGCATCCATCGCCGCTGAAGTACATGCCCTTGTAGGTCGAGAAGTAGGTCTGCACGAACCGTTCATGGTCACGGAAGACCGTCCGCATCTGGCCCGGCCAGCTATCCAGAACCACGAGATTGCCGCTGCCGGCACCCTCGATGATGTCGCCCTTGTCGTCGACCAAGGCTGGCTGGATGCCGAAGAAGGGCAGTGTCGCCGACCCTGGCTTCAGCTTGGTCGCTCCCGGAAGCGGCGTGATGAGGATGCCGCCGGTCTCGGTCTGCCACCACGTGTCGACCACGGGGCAGCGGCCATCACCGACGACACGGTGGTACCATTCCCATGCCTCGGGATTGATCGGCTCACCGACCGAGCCGAGCAGGCGGAGCGAGGTCCGGTCCGTGCGCGTCACGAAGTCGTCACCGGCCCCCATCAATGCCCGGATGGCCGTTGGAGCGGTATAGAATGTATTGACATCCCACTTGTCGATGACATGCCAGAACCGCGAGGCGGTCGGATAATTCGGCACGCCCTCGAACATCAGCGTCGTCGCGCCATTGGCGAGTGGTCCATAGAGGATGTAGCTGTGGCCGGTCACCCAGCCCACGTCCGCCGTGCACCAGTAGATATCACCGTCGTGGTAGTCGAAGACGTACTGGTGCGTCATCGACGCGTAGACGAGATAGCCGCCCGAGGTGTGCAGCACGCCCTTCGGCTTACCGGTTGATCCGGACGTATACAGAATGAACAGCGGATCCTCGGCGCTCATCTCGGCCGGAGGACAGTCCGCGGTCACTTTGACCAGTTCCTCGTGCAGCCAGATGTCCTTCTCCGGGTTCCACGCCACGTCGTTGCCGGTGTGGCGCACGACGAGGACCTTCTCGCCACCGTTGGTCTTCTTCAGTGCCTCGTCCGTGTTCTTCTTCAGCGGGATCGTGCGGCCGCCGCGCAGCCCCTCATCGGCCGTGATGATGAACTTGGAGTCGGCGTCGACGATGCGTCCGGCGAGGCTGTCGGGCGAGAAGCCGCCGAACACGACGGAATGAATGGCGCCGATGCGGGCGCACGCGAGCATCGCATAGGCCGCTTCGGGGATCATCGGCAGATAGATGGTGACCCGGTCGCCCTTCTGGACGCCATTCGCCTTCAGCACGTTCGCGAATTTGCAAACGCGCTCATGCAGCTGGCGATATGTGATCTTCTCGTCGACGGTCGGATCGTCACCTTCCCAGATGATCGCGACCTGATCGCCGCGCTTTTCAAGATGGCGATCGACGCAGTTGTAGCAAACGTTGAGAGTGCCGTCCTCGTACCACTTGATCGAGACGTTGTGTGGATCGTAGGAGGTATTCTTGACTTTGGTATAGGGCTTCATCCAGTCGATGCGCTTGCCCATCTCGCCCCAGAACCCATCGGGGTCGGCAACCGAGCGATCATACATTTCCTGATACTTGACCGCATCGACCCAGGCCCGGCTCGCCCACTCGGGGGGAACGGAGTAAATCTTCTCGGACATGGGTGGTATCCTCCCAGAGCTGCCATTGCACAATTTAACGACATTATGTCGGCACGAGCCCGGGCCGGCAATCGCCTCGTTGGTCGAAATCTAAGCTAGTGCAGTCGCCGTGCGGCAGAGTGCCGTGGTCAGGTGCCAAACCAGCCGATCACCGCACCCTGGAGGACGAGAACCCCGAGCCAATGCCCGCCGTCGATCAGGGTCATCGTGCGATTGGCGCGCCGGAACACGTTGTTGGTAACGAGGGTCGTCATCACGAAGCCGACCCAGATGAACGCACCGGAAATGACCCCATTGCGCACCGTAACCTGGCCGGGGCCGAGATGGCCAATGACGCCGGCCAGCACGTAGGCCATCACGAGCAGGCCGATGAACGCCACGATGAACGGCATCGCGTTGACATGCCATTCCGATCTGCTGCTGTGCGTTTCCTCGATGTCCGCGGCCGCGCGCCACTGGCGGGAGAACAAGCTGTACCAGACGCCCCCGAACAGGAAGCTGGCGATTGCCGCCACCAGCACCGCCCGGAGATTCATTCCTGCGAATTCCATTGTTGCCCTCCCGGATCTTCAACGACGATAACAGAGATCAGGCGGGGCGTGATCCAGCCAGCCGCCACACTGCGGTGCGCTTGATCTCGGCGTCCTCGAGCTCACGCGTGACCGGCACCTCATAGGCAGCGACCTGCTCGAAACGCTCGACGGGGAAGTAACTGCGCCGCGGGTCGCCGACGAGGACGTCCGCGCCGCGGGCGGCAGCGGTCTCGATCAGACTGAAGACGCGGCTCGCCAGCTCGCGTTCGTAGAACAGGTCGCCGACCAGAAGCAGCTCGCATCCTGGTGCAGGACCCGCGAGGATGTCCTGCGACGACACCGCAAGGCTGACCTTGTTCGCGTCCGCGTTCAAGCGGATTGCTGCGACCGCGAGATGATCGAGGTCGAACGCCTGCACCGTGCGCGCCCCGGCGCGGGCGGCCGCGATCGCCACGATGCCGCTGCCGGCCCCGACATCGATGACCGTTTTGCCCGTGGCGAGTTGGGGGTTGTCGAGCACGAACCGCGCCAAGGCCTGCCCTCCCGCCCAGGCGAAGGCCCAGTACGGCGGCGGAACGTTCATCTCGCCCAGCTCCTCCTCCGTCTTGAGCCAGATAGGCATCGACTCGGAGGCGAGGTGCAGCACGATCTCCGGGGTCAGCGGCGGCGCCTGAAGCCGCGTATTCTCGCGGATGAACGCAATCGCTTCCTGCTCATCCATGGCCGGCCCTACCGAATCCCAAAAGTCCGCGTTCGCGCGATTCCCCTTCGAGCGGAGGGCGCAGCGCGGCTGTCATGCGGCTTTCGTCTTCGTGCGACTGGCTTTGATTTTCTTCGGATCAAGTCCGCCCAGGCGGCACACGATGTCCCAGTGCTCATCGGTGACGGGCTGGACAGACAGCCGCGAGGAGCTGACGAGCGCCATCCCGGCGAGCTCGGCGTGTGCCTTCGCCTCTGCCAGCGTGACAGGGCGCGGCATGTCCATCACCGCCTTGACGTCGACGCACTCCCACGTGCCAGTCGTATCCTTAGGATCAGCGTGAGCCGGCGCAATCACCTCGACGATGCCGACGATCTCCTTGCCCTCATTGGAGTGGTAGAAGAAGCCGAGGTCGCCCACCTGCATGGCACGCATGTTGTTGCGCGCCTGATAATTGCGGACTCCGTCCCACGGCTCGCCGCCCGCGCCGCGCTCCTTCAGCATCGCCCAGGAAAAAACATCCGGCTCGGATTTGAAAAGCCAGCGGCTGATGCGCGACTGATCTGCCGGCTTGGCGACTGCTTTCTTTGCCATCATGCTTTCCGTTCGTCCCGTCTCACCAAGGGTAGAGATGTCGGCCGCGCAGGCAAGATGGTTCGCGCAGCAGTCCCGCCTCATCTCGGCCCAGCACTAACGCCTCAGTCCTCTGCCTTGAGCGGCCGCTGCATGAGGCTGTCGATCGCCCGCTCGATCGACAGGCGACCCTCAAGGATGTCGAGCACGGCCGTCGAAACCGGCACCTCGATGCCGCGCTCGCCCGCAATCCTAACCACAGCGGCGGCCGTGAAGGCGCCCTCGCTGATGCCGTTGAGGCCGCCTGTCGCCGCGCTCAGGTCCTGACCTTCGCCGAGCGCCAGCCCGAGCCGGAAATTGCGCGACTGCTTGCTGGTGCAGGTCAGGACGAGATCCCCAAGTCCCGACAATCCGGCGAGCGTCTCACGCCGGGCCCCAAGCGCAGCGCCGAAACGCGTCAGCTCGGCAAAAGCGCGCGCGATGAGCGCTGCGCGGGCACTTTCGCCAAGCCCGCGACTGGTGACGATCCCGCATGCGATCGCGAGCACGTTCTTGACGGCACCACCAATCTGGACGCCGGCGAGGTCGTCCGAAACGTAAGGCCGGAACGTCGGCAGGCTGAGCGCTTCGGCGACCGGGCGCGCCAGCTCGATCGACCGCGCCGCGAGGGTCACTGCCGTTGGCATCCCCCGCGCCACATCGAGAGCGAAGCTTGGCCCGGAGAGCACCATGGGCTCGGCCTCGGGGCAGACGTCACCCAGCACATCGACCATGAATCGGGAGGTCGTTCGCTCGATTCCCTTGGCCGCGATTACCGCCGGGATGCCGGCTGGGAGATGCGGCCGGAACTGAGTCATGACGCTTCGCAGCGCCTGTGCCGGGCACGCGACGACCAGGAGGTCGGAGGCATTGAGGGCAGCCGGATCCGCGGTTGCCATGATGTTGGCGGGCAGCGCGATCCCAGGCAGCCGCTGGCTCTCTCGCGTGCCGTTGATCCCGCGCGCGATTTCCTCCCGGCGTGCCCAGAGCGTGATGCTGTGCCCCGCCCGGGCAGCGACGAGCGCCAGCGCCATCCCCCACGCACCGGCACCGATCACACCGACTTTCATTGCGCTCACACGCCTTCTCCTGCAGCGACGAACGGTTCAGGCTTTGGCACCGAGGCGCCCCGCACCGAGGACCGGAACCGCGAGTTGATCGAGCGGCCAGCGTGCCCTGGCCGGCACGTCGAGGGGATCCGACTGGCCACGCGCCAGGCGTTCTGCCCCTGCCCAGGCGACCATCGCGGCGTTATCCCCGCAGAGCGCCAGCGGCGGTGCATGGAGCACGAGGCCGTTGGCCTCCGCGAAGCGCGCCAACGCCTCCCGGAGCCGCTGATTGGCAGCAACGCCGCCAGCTACGACGAGGTGCCGCTCGGACCCGAGCCGGTCCTCCGACATGCGCATTGCGCGGGTACAGCGATCGACTACGACATCAGCGACGGCAGCCTCGAAACTTGCGCAGAGGTCGCGGATGTCGCCCTCCGACAAGGGCGCCAGCTGCTCGGCCTGCCGGCGCACCGCTGTCTTCAGCCCGGCGAAGGAGAAATGAGGCTCCGCGCGCCCGAGCATCGGCCGGGGCAGCGCAAAGCGATGGGGGTTACCCTCGCGGGCTGCCCGCTCGACGGCGGGTCCACCTGGAAATCCGAGCCCCAGCAGCTTCGCCGTCTTATCGAACGCTTCGCCCAGCGCGTCGTCGATCGTCGTGCCAAGGCGCTCGTACCGGCCAACGTCATGCACGAGCAAGAGTTGCGTATGCCCACCCGAGACCAGCAGCAGGAGGTAAGGCGGCGCGAGCCCTTCGGTCAGCCCCACCGTCAGAGCATGTGCCTCGAGATGATTGACGGCGATCAGCGGCTTGCGGGTCGCCAGCGCGAGCGCCTTGCCCGTCGTGAGGCCGACCATCAACCCGCCAATGAGGCCGGGTCCCGCTGTCACCGCGATGCCGTCGATGTCGCCGAAACCTATGCCAGCCGCCGACAAGGCTTCGGCAACGATGTCATCGAGGCATTCGACATGCGCGCGGGCTGCGATCTCCGGCACCACACCCTCGAACTGCCGGTGCTGCTCCCATTGCGAGCGAACGACGCTCGACAGCAGCCGGCCGCGGGTTGGTCCGTCGCGCACCACCACCGCAGCCGCGGTCTCGTCGCAGCTCGTCTCGATGCCGAGCACCAGGGTGCCAGCGCTTCCATCGGTCGGTTGCAAGCTCATGCGGCGTCGTGATCCATGTCGGCCGGTTTGCGTCTCCAGCTTGGGGGGCGCATGAATGGGCGGAGCCCAGGGGCTCGCTTCGTCGAGTGGGCCCTAGCATCCGGAGATGAGCGCGTGCAAGTTGGCAAGATCAGGATCGGGAGCCGCGGATCGCCGCTGGCGCTGGCCCAGGCCCACCAGGTGCGCAGGCGCCTCATGGAGGCCCATGGCCTCGATGAATCAGCCCTCGAGGTCCGCACGTACACGACCACCGGCGACCGCATTCAGGAGCGACCGCTGTCCGAGGCGGGCGGCAAGGGCCTCTTCACAAAGGAGATCGAGGAGGCTCTGCTTGCGGGCGAGATCGACCTCGCCGTCCACTCCATGAAGGACATGCCGACGACGCTGCCCGACGGGCTCGTCATCGATGCCATGCTGCCGCGCGAGGACGTGCGCGACGCGTTCATCAGTCTCAACTATCCCTCGATCGCCGCGTTACCCGCGGGCGCCGTCGTCGGCAGCTCGTCGTTGCGCCGGCAGGCGCAGGTGCGCAGGCTCAGGCCCGATCTCAAGACCACGGAATTCCGGGGCAATGTCGCAACGCGCCTCAGGAAGCTGGAGCAGGGCGTTGCCGATGCGACGTTTCTGGCCTGCGCGGGACTGAACCGCCTGGGGCAGGCGGACCGCGTCACTGCCGTCATGCCGACTACGGACATGCTGCCGGCCGTCGCGCAGGGCGCGATCGGGGTCGAGATCCGCAGCGGCGATACGAGCACGGCGCAGCTCGTCTCGGCTCTCAACCATGAGCCGACCACGATATGCGTGGAAACCGAGCGGGCCTTCCTCGCCCGCCTGGAGGGGAGCTGCCGCACGCCGATCGCCGGTCTCGCCGAGCTGCGGGACGGCACGATCCACTTCCGCGGCATGCTTCTTTCGCCCGACGGAAGCCGCTTTTTCGAGACAGAACGGCACGGTCCGGCGTCGGATTGGCGCCGGATGGGTGATGATGCGGGCCACGAGCTGCGGATGCAGGCCGGCCCTGATTTCTTCAATTGGTCGAGCTGATGCGTCTCCTGGTCACACGCCCCGAGCCGGATGGTAAAGCGCTGCGCGCGCACCTCGTCGCGCAGGGTCATGAGGTGCTGCTGGAGCCGCTGATCACCATCAGCTTCGACAATGCCGACCCGATCGAGCTCGATGAGGTCCAGGCGCTGATCGCGACGAGCCGCAACGGTCTGCGGGCGCTCGCAGAAAGCCCCGAACTCGAGGATGCGCGAGCATTGCCGCTGTTCGCGGTCGGCCCAGGCACCGCGTCGACGGCGCGCGGGCTCGGCTTCCAACACATCATCAAAGGCCCTGGCACCGGGCGAGAGCTGGTCGCCTCCATCGTCGAGCATGCGGACGTGAACGGCGGACCGCTTCTGCACCTGGCGGGTGATGTGCTCGCGTTCGATTTCGCGCCCGAGTTGACGCGCCTCGGCTACCACGTCCTGCGGCCGATCGTGTACGAGACCGCGCCCGCCACACGGCTGAGCGGATCGACCACCACGCGTCTCGGAAACGGCCAGATCGAGGGCGTGCTGCTGCTCTCCCCGCGGACGGCTTCGATTTATGCGCAGCTGGTTAAGGCTCACGGACTGACCGAGGCTGTGCGCGGCATCACGCATTTCTGCATCTCGGCCGCCGCCGCAGAGCGACTCGGAGAGCTAGCCCCCGTTAAGGTGGAAATCGCCGCCGAACCCAACCTTCAGGAAGTGCTTGCTCTGACTGCACGGGCCGCGCCACAATCGAAATAGAAAAATCAACGGAAGGGCCAGCGTTCGGGCACGAAGCCTTAACGCAATCCGAGCCATCGGTTTGCGTGCTCCCGCTGGTTCGAGAGGCTTGCCGCTGACATGACGCGTAAGGACGACAGCTCCAACAGGAATACCGGGAAGCCAGCGACCGACAGCGGCGGCCCGAAGAAGCCGACCGCACTGCTGGATCTCAAGGCGACCGAGGTATCGAGCAGCGAGACCAAGCCGGCACCTGCGGCTACGAGCGCACCCGCTCCCGGCGCGAAGCCCACCACATCAGCAGGCACACCATCCGCAGCCGCTCCAGTGACGAGCGCTTCCGCTGCGAGCAAGCCGTCCACGCCGACATCAGCGCCAGCCCGCGCGCCCGAGACGCAGGCGGCCACGCCAAATCCTTCCCCGGCATCAGCACCGGAGACGAAGCCCAGCAACGCCCCCTCGTCCGCCTCATCGGCAGCGGCCACAGCCGCCCGGCCGGCGACCGGACCGAGCGCCGCTCCACAGAAGACCGAGGCATCTAAGGCTGCAGGAGCACCATCCAGCAAGGCCGCGCCGGAGAACGCAGAGAAACAGTCGCCACCATCCGGCCCATCCGCCGGCCGCCGCCTCGTGACGCATGCGGCTGCGGGCATGGTCGGCGGCTTCCTGGCGCTCCTGCTGGCAGACTTCGTCGGACCCCAGATGGGCATTCACCGCGGCACGCCGCCAGCCGTCGTGAACGACTTGCAGCAGCGCCTGACCACGGCCGAGCAGGCCATTCGCGAGCGGGCGGGTGCCCAGCCTGCTGTCGCCGGCGTCGAGCAGAAGCTCGCCCAGGTGGAGGGGCTGCTCGCCCGCGTCGACGAGGTGAACCGCGCCCTCGCGGAATTGGCCGAAGCCCAGGCGAGGCTCGCCGGTGAGGCCAAGGCTCTGGAAGAGCGCATCGGCCAACCTGCCCCCGCAGGTGAGGTCACCGAACGGGTCGCCAAGCTGGAGCAGATGCTCGCGACGCTGACCGCCGCTGCCAACAGCGATCAACCGGGCCGTCTCCCGCAGCTTGCCGCCATCACGGGCAAGCTCGCCGATCTGGAGACCACGATCCCCAATCAGATTGCCGAGCTGCGCAAGACGGTGAACCAGGAGTTGGAATCGCGCCTGTCGCAATCCGCCGAGGCGAGCGAGGCGGCGCGTTCTGCAACACTGCGCATGGACCGCGAGCTGGCGGCCGCCCAAGCCGAATTGGCCCGCCTCACCCAGCGCGCCGAAGCCTTGAAGGCGACCAACGATCGCCTCGAGCAGACCCTGCGCGTGGCGCAGGAGGAAGCGGGCAGCTTGCGGAGCGCCATCGACGGCCTCAAAGGCGAGCTCGCCGCACAGCTCAAGCCGCTCGCACGGGCGCAGGATGTGACCGCTGCCGTAGCAACGGTCGAAGGTCGTATCGCGACCCTCGAGCAGAGCGTGCAGGGTGTGGTGAAAAGCGAGGAGGATCGCCGCAGCAATGCCGAGCGCATCGTCCTCGCGCTCGAGCTCGGCAATCTCAAGCGGGCGCTTGATCGTGGCGGCAGCTTTGCAACCGAGCTCGCCGAGGTGAGCCGGATCGGGAGCGGCAGGATCGATCTCGCGGTTCTCGACCGCTACAAGGACGACGGCGTTCCGACCCTCGCCGACCTTGCTCGCGACTTCCGCCCTGTCACCCATGCCATCCTCGACGCGGCGAGCGTGCCGGCAGATGCCTCCGCGCTCGACCGCCTCCTGATCGGCGCCAAGTCCGTCGTGCGGGTGCGGCGTACCGACCACGGCCCGGATGACACCAGCATCGAGGCGATCGTCGCCCGCATGGAAGCGGCGCTCGCCGATGGCAAGCTCGCCGAGGTGCTGGCACAGGCGCAGAAGCTTCCGCCGAAGGCAGCCGAGCCGGCCGGCCCCTGGCTCGCGAAAGTCGAGGCGCGCGCGGCCGTCGATCGTGCCCTCTCCGGCATCGAGGATCAGCTCAAGGCCTCGCTCAGCGGCAAGGCTCCCGTCGAGAAGAGGACCCAGTAGATGCTGCGCCTGGTTCTGTTCCTGCTGGCGGTTTCGGCGCTGGCGTTCGGTCTCTCGTGGCTCGCAGACCGGCCGGGGAGCCTGGTCGTCGCGTGGCAGGGCTATGAAGTCGAGACGAGCGTATTCCGCGCCATCGTCATCCTGGCAATCCTGCTCGGCCTCACGGTGGTCCTCTGGTCCATCATGCGGCAGATCTGGGACAGCCCTGCTGCCATCGGACGCTTCTTCAACCGGCGGCGGCAAAAGCGCGGGCTCGAGGCGCTATCGAGCGGCATGATCGCGATCGGCGCCGGTGACCGCGCGCTGGCGACCCGCTATGCCATCCAGGCCCGCAAATCGCTTCCGAACGAGCCGCTCACGCACCTGCTGCGCGCCCAGGCGGCCCAGCTCTCGGGTGACCGTGCGACGTCGCGGCGCATCTTCGAGGCTATGCTCGCCTCGCCGGATACCGAGCAGCTCGGCCTGCGCGGCCTGTTCCTGGAAGCCGAGCGCGAAGGCGAGCAGGAAGCCGCACGCCAGTTCGCCGAGCGCGCCATGGCGCTCAATCCGAAGCTCGGCTGGCCCGTCGAGGCACTGTTCGACATCCAGTGCCGCAAGGGCGACTGGGAGGATGCCCTGCAGACGCTGGCGGTGGCCCGGCGGCACCATCACATCGAGCGAGCTTCGGCCGACCGCAGGCGCGCCGTTCTGCTCACTGCACAGGCCCAGGAACTCGAGGAGCAGGATCCCGAGCGGGCGATGAGCTTGGCGCTGGAAGCGCACGACCTCGCCCCTGACCTCGTCCCCGCAGCCGCGATTGCCGGTCGGGTGCTCGCGGCCAAGGGCAACACCGCCCGCGCGGCCAAAGTGCTGCAGCGGACCTGGAAGCGTTCGCCGCATCCCGATCTCGCAACGGCCTATGCCTATGCGCGAATCGGCGACAGCCCCCGCGATCGGCTCAACCGCGTGCGGCTGCTCGCGGCCCTCAGGCCGCATTCAGTCGAGAGCTCGATCGCCGTCGCGACGGCCGCCATCGAGGCCCAGGACTGGCCGACAGCGCGCCATGCCCTCGAGGGTTTCATCGACACAGAGCCGTCGCAGCGCGCCTGCACGCTCATGGCGCGCATCGAGGCGGAGCAGCACGGCGACAAGGGCCGCGTGCGCGAATGGCTGGCGCGCGCCGTCAATGCCCCGCGCGACCCCGCCTGGACCGCCGATGGCATCGTCTCGGAGCGGTGGAGCCCCATTTCGCCTGTAACCGGCGCGTTGGATGCCTTCCAATGGCGCGTTCCGGTCGAGGTGGTGGACAAGCCCGATGCGACATTGCTGGGTCAGAAGCTCGAGGAGCTGATGAAGCTCGGCCCACAGCCGGAATCGGCGATCGAGCAGGCGCCTGTCATCGAGGCTGATGCGCGCGCTCCCGTCAGCGCACCCTTGCGGAACGCGGCCGATGCCGAGGTCATCGAGGAAGACGCTCAGCCCGAGCCTATGGCCCCGAAAGAGCCGGAGCCTGCAACCGCCGCCGCCGTGCAACAACAGCAAGCTCCCGCACCCGAGGCCAAGCCGCAGCAGGAGAATGGGCCAACGGAAGCCAAGAAGCCTGCAGCGCCCCTGCCTGAGGCTCCCGCGGCCACAGCGCCGCTGCCCAAGGATGGTTGCGAGGCTGTCGGCGCGCCTTTAGCCGAGACCTCTACGAAGACCTATCCGCAGCCATTCCGGAAGCCGGCCCGGCCGCCGGAGCCGCGCATCTTCGTGCCACCACGCGCCCCCGATGATCCAGGGCCAGATGATGTTGACGGAGCAGACGAGGTCCGACCGCGGTCGCCGGCCATGAGCTTCCAGATCCCCCCGCTGAAGGGCTCAGCGTAGGGAGCTGCCGTTCCGGTACTCCGTCAGCGGCATCCGCTGGCGGATCCGGACCGAGACCGCAGCGGTCCTATGAGGAGGAGGCTGACGTCCTCCGGTGCAGCAAACTTTGTGATTAGGACTGCGCGTGCCAGGAAGGTACGTGGTCGCCATGCCTCATGGCCGGCGCGCTGATTGTCACATCGACTGAGCCGGATTGCTCACCGGCGCGGGAAAACCAAAGCCGCCACCGGCTGTGCTTCGGGCGCTTTTCTGTCGTGATTCCAGAAGGCCGCAAGAACTGCTGCGATTGCAGCAAGCGTGATCGCGATTGCGATCGCCACCTCG
>JAEZHL010000403.1 GCA_023416575.1 Pseudomonadota bacterium | reverse complement strand
GCGTCACCGACGCGCCGGTCAGGATGCGCATGCCCTCGCGCTCGAACTGCTTGCGGGCGAACGCGGCGATCTCGGCGTCCTCGACGGGCAGGATCTGCGGCAGCAGCTCGACGACGGTCACCTCGACACCGAAGGCCCGGTAGAAGGAGGCGAACTCGATGCCGATGGCGCCCGAGCCCATTACCAGCAGCGACTTCGGCATGGCAGGCGGCACCATGGCCTCGAAGTAGGTCCAGATCAGCTTGCCGTCCGGCTCGATACCGGGAAGCACACGCGGGCGCGCACCGGTCGCCACAATGATGTGCTTGGCCTTGTAGGTCCCCGGCCCGAGAACACCCTTCGGCGCCGGGATCGCCGGTTGCATCGGCTTCTTCTTCGTCTCGGTGACGGCGATCTCACCCGGCTTGGTGATGGACGCCTCACCCCAGATCACATCGATCTTGTTCTTGCGCATGAGGAAGCCGACGCCGCTGTTGAGCTGGCCGGCGACCCCGCGCGAGCGCTTCACGATCGCCCCGGCGTCGTAGCCGAGCCGTCCCTCGATGCTGAGGCCGTAGTTCTTGGCGTGCTCCGCGTTGCGATAGACCTCGGCCGACCGCAGAAGCGCCTTGGTCGGAATACAGCCCCAGTTGAGGCAGATGCCACCCAGATGCTCGCGTTCGATCACCGCGGTCTTGAAGCCGAGCTGGGCCGCGCGGATGGCTGCTACGTAGCCGCCGGGCCCGGCGCCGATCACGACCACATCGTAGGTATTGTCCGGCATGACGATCCTGTCGCTGGATGGCATTCAAAGTAAAGGCTCCGGCGCGTGCGCCCGGAGCCTGCATTGAAGCGGAATATCTGGGCCGCTGCCAAGGGGCAACAGCTCATGCACCGCGCTAAACGTGGCAGCGTGCGCCGAGGTACACGTTCAGGAGATAGTTGTAGCGGTCGACATCTTCCTGGGCCTGCGCCGGCAGCTTCTGCCCGCGGCTGGCAGCTTCGACCTTGGGCTGCGTGCCTTTGGCGTCGAGCCTGTTCAGCTCGGTGCGGACGGATTGGCAGCTGTAGCCAGGAGGCAGCGGCCGGGCTCCCGGATCGCCGTAAGGACCAGCATTGCTGGCGCATCCTGCCAGGCCGATGACCGTTCCCAGCATTGCTGCTGACTTCAAAACCAAGACCGTTTGCCGCCTGACCATCGTCGTCCCGTCGCTTGGTGAAATCCTTAACCGGGTGTTCATCATAGACTGCGGCCTTGTGCAACCCCCATCGGTATGGCGAGGCAGAGTAGACCACACTCTGTCGTCGAAAAAAGCGTCGCACCCGGCCCAAGGCAGCGGCCCAGGGCCGCCCCTCACGTTCTGCTGCGGTTCGTCTGCGCCTCGCCCCGGTCGAGCCGCCGGGTGAATTCGGTCTGCCCGCCGGATGCCAGGATTCGCGCCTGCTCGACCCAGTTCTCCCGTTCGATCCGGCCACGGAAGTCCAGCGCTTGGCTGACCCGGTCGATGTCGGCGGACGTCCACTTCGCGACCTGCTCGTAGGTGCGATAACCCATGTTGTTGAGCCGCTTCTCAATCAGCACGCCGACACCGCGGATGCGCTTCAGATCATCGGTCCTCGGAGGCGGCTTCGGCCCTGGGGCTCCCGCGGCATTGGCCTCCTCCGCGGCTTCGGGGCCGATCAGTGCCTCGGAGCGCACGGACCGCAGCGAGGTCAGATCCACCTTGCGCGCCGTGCCTTCCTGCGCCGAGCGGATGGCTTCGGCGAGTTGCGTCGGCCTGGGACGGGCGGGAACGGCGGCCGCATGCCGCTTGTCGTACTCGCGTGAGTAGGCCGTCTCGCCGCCGCGCGCCAGAATCTGGGCCTGCTCGATCCAGTTCTCGTGCGTGATGCGCGCCTCGCCGTCCATTAACCGCTCGAACCGGCTGATGTCGGAGGGCGTCCAGCTGGCGATCTGATGATAGCGGCTGATTCCCTGCACGTTGAGCAGCCGCTCGATCTCCTCCGTGATGCGACTGATGCGTTGCAGGTTGTCGCGTCCGAACGCCAATGCCGAACGCTTCGGCGCCGATGCCACTGAGCTCGCCGCGGCGGCCGCCAGAGCGCTCTGGGCCGGATCGAGGCGCGCCTCGTTCGTGGCGGGCGTCTTCTCGCCCTCGTCGGCACTCGGCTTCGCGAGCGGCTGTCCTCCCTGGCGGCGCCGGCGCGAGAACGCAGTCTCACTGCCGGACATCAGGAGGTGCGCCTGCTCGATCCAGTTCTCCTGCTCGATGCGGCCGCGGAACCCTAGAGCCTCGCTGA
This sequence comes from Pseudomonadota bacterium, assembly GCA_023416575.1. GTDB lineage: Bacteria > Pseudomonadota > Alphaproteobacteria > Rhizobiales > Hyphomicrobiaceae > ZC4RG25. The sequence continues at coordinate 7,913 of JAEZHL010000403.1, read as the reverse complement.
TCTGACGCACATCCGGCTTCCGCCAGCGGGAGATCTCCGCGAAACGGCGCACGCCGAGAGCGTTGAGCTGGCTCTGCAGCTCGGCATCGATGCCACGAATGAGCGTCAGGTCGTCGGCAGAGACTGGGACGTCGACAGGTGCCGCCGCGGTGACTGGCGGCGTCGGTGCGGGGGCCCGCACGTTGACGACGGGAGCCGAAGTGCTGGCAAGACCGACCGTGCCCGCGGCGGCGGGGAGCTTGGGGTGTGATTCGTCTGACGGGGGCGCTGTCCTTTGCGACGCTTGATGGCGCGCGGCTGCCGCGGCCAGGGCCGCAGCGGCTGCCGCCGATGTTCCGATCGAGCGTCCCGACAGCGGTGGCCGACCGGTAGCTTGCGCGGCGACCTCGCCACTTGCGGCGGGGCGTGCCGGCTCCGCTTTCGCCACCGGCGCGGCGGGCTGCGGCGGTGTGGTGGCGGGAGTCCAGGGAGCGGCCGCCTGGGATGCGGGTTGCGTCACTGGCGCGGGCGCCGGCCGGGTGGGTGCAATCATCAACGGAGCCGGCTCGGGCTCTGGTGCAGCCTCCCGCGGTAGCACAGGGGGGCTGGCGACGAAGGCAGGCTCCGCAGCCACCTCGTCCGGCGCGACCGCTGCAGGTCCCGCCGGATCCGGCATGACATAGCCAGCCGGCTCGGGGACGGCCCGCGGCACCATCAGCGGTTCTGGCTCAGGCGGATGCGCCATCACCGCTGCCGGCGCCGCTGCGGCAGCAAGCGGCGCTTCGGCTGCACCGGCCGGGAGCACGGCAAAAAACGTTTTTCTCAGAAGGCAGCCGGTGAATGCCCCGAGAAAATACGCTCCCGTGAGCAGCAATGCGGTCTGCCAGAGCAGAGCAGTCATCCGTGGTCCCCCCTCGGCGCAGCTCGGTTTCTACGCACGTCAGCTCAGCGGTCCCCGACCCTATGGCAGGAGAACCAGCCGACGAACATCCCCATGGCGAAGGCCAGAAGAACGTACCAGAACAATTTGGCTAGCAGAAAGTCCATGGCTTATCCGTGCTCCGTCGCAGCCCTGCGGCGCGCTCAGCGATGCTTGATGATGATCTCGATCCGTCGGTTGACGGCTCGGCTTTCAGGTGTGTCGTTGGGCTCGATGGGGCGGGTCGCGCCGTGGCCGATGGCCCTGATCCTGTTGATCGGAATGCCGTTCTCGACCAGGAAATCGACTGCCTCCTGCGCCCGCCGCTCGGAGAGGACCTGATTGCGCTCCGGCGTGCCCTCCGCGTCCGTGTGGCCGTGAATCTCGATCTCAGCCTGCGGGCACGAGGCAGCGACGTCACGCAGCCTCGAGAGGACACCGCGCGAGTCTTCGCGCAGGATGTAGCTGGCGCGTTCGAAATTGATCGTGCCCTGCTGTTTCATCCCGTCCATGGCCTGCTGGCACAGCGCATCGGCTTGAGACTGCTGCTCGCGGGCGAGGGCCGCTTGACGCGTTACCTCTGCGGCGCGGGCCTTCGCTTCAGCCTCGCGCTGCGCGTCCGCTGCGGCCTGCGCCTTGCGTTGTGCAGCCTCCTCGTCCGCCTTCTGACGCAGCGCCTCCTCGCGCTTGCGCCTTTCCTCCTCCGCGGCCTGGCGGCGCGCCTCCTCCTCCTCGGCCTTGCGGCGGGCGTCGGCCTCGGCCTTGCGCTTGGCTTCCTGCTCCGCCCAGATCATGGCGTCGGAGCGGATCTCGATCGCATCGCCCCCCTTATAGCCTTTGGGCAGATCCTTGAGATGCTGGCGCACGAGGTTGGCGACCGCCGTGTCCGGCGCCTGTCCACTGACGGTCAACTCGACGCCGTTCAGGCGGGCTTCGCCAGTGCGCAGCCTCGCCAGCAACTTGAGACCGGTATCGGTCACCTTCGGCCACTTCTTCGATGTGGCCTGCTTGACCTCCATCTGGTCGACAACCTTCGCGGTCGGGAACAGCTTTGTCGCAGCCTGGATGAGCTCCGCCTTGGTGGCAGCGTCCATTACCTCGCCCTCGAGGCGGATCTGGCCGTCGGCCGCAATGGCGCGCCAGCTGAGCTCCGGCTCGGGCGGCACATCGACGACGATGTTGAATCCCAACTCACAAGCGCGGTTCGTCGCGGCCCGCAACTCGCTGTGAACCGCCTCGGCGAGCTGCTCATCCTCGGTGACCCCGGCGAATTTCAGCGCCCGGTCCTCGAGCACCATCCTGCCGCCACCCAACTTGGCAAGGCCCGCCAAGCCCGCGGTCATGCAGGCCTGCCAGCCTTCCGGCGCCCCGGCGCCGAGTTGCAGCCTGTCCCCGACATTGTGCTTCGAAAAGCGCGCCTTGACCGCATCGGCGAGCGCCGTGCGCTGGGGCTCGCCGGGGGCGTAGCCCGTCAGGACAACGGTGTCGCCTTCGATGGCGACAGCCGTCCGGTATGGCACGACCGGCTTGATCGTCGGCTCACGGAACTTAATCTCCTCCGTCACGCGGATGGAGGCCGGCATGCCCTCGTTGAGCGAGCTGCGCAGCGCCTCGGCCGTCGCCTCGCGGGTCGCGGTGCCCGACAGCACGAGCTGATCCTGCTTGAGCTCGATCGCGCCTTCCTCGAGCTGTGCCAGCTTGCCGAGCGCTCCGACAGCTGCGGCAATCAGGTCGCTGGGCTCGCCCGAGGCGATCCGCATCCGATCGACGATGACGCGCTGCGCGAACACCTTCTGGGCCGCCGCGAAGATCTCCTCGCGCGCCCGCTCGTTCGGCACATAGCCCCCGAGCTGCAGCTGGGTGCCCGACAGGCGCGCCGCCCACACGTATGGCTTGACGGCCGGTGCGATGACTCCGTCACCCTTCAGCGTCACGCCCTGCGGCAGGCTGTTGGCCAGCGCCGCCTTGATCGAACGGAATGCCGCGATATCCTCCGCCTCGCCCGCGATTGCCAATCCGTCGGATTCGAGCTCGACCCTAGCGCCGGCCTTGAGACCGGAAAGCTGCTTCAGGCTGAAGCTGATGGCGCCGAGCCAGGATTCGGTCTCGGCAACGCCCCGCGCCAGCTTCATGCGATCGTCGATTTCAAGTTGCGGGAAAGTCGCCTTGGCAGCGCCGATGATGGCCTTGCGCGTCGTCTCGTTGGGGACGAAGCCGGTCAACCGCAGCTTGTCGTCGCGCAGCATCGCGCGCCAGACGAAATTCTTCTGCTCCTCGACCAGCTCGGTGCGGTTCTTGATGGTGCGCACGCCCCAGATGGTCTGGGTGATTTCGTTAGCTTGGCGTTGCTCCCTCTCGTCCGAGGCCCTGCCCGAGATCTCCCCGTCGCGGCCGGAGAAGTCCACCTGGGCCCACCCGAGCCCCGCCTGCTCCAGCGCCGATTGTGCCTGCGCCTTCAGCTCACCCTCGATCTGAGCGAGCACGCCTTGCAGGTTCATGATGCCGAGCAGGCCAAATACGAGGACGACCCCCAACAGCCAGCGCAAGGGACTGCATCTCATGCTGCTACCTTCTCCCTCGTCCCCGCGACGGGCGCCGGGCCTGCCCGATCGTTTCACCTCGTCATACGGACTGGAAGTTCTACTGCGTTCGCGATTACTTCGCGCGAACTACAGACGCCCACCACCGTTCACCGCGCTGGACTATAGTCAACCAGCGCCGGTATTGGAAGCTGGACGGAAGCACAACATCACGCGACAAGCGTCGGGTGCGGCGTGAGAATTCGTGATAGCCGATCACGATAATCGGAAATTGCGACACAATTTACACAACCGCGCACATCAGACGACGGATTATTCTGGTGGCATCCGAGTGCAATAAAACTTCAAATCAACTGTGGATTGAAATCCGGCTTCAGTCGAGCGCGATGACCATGCCGTCGTAGGCCGGCTCCACGTTGTCAGGCAGCTCGCGCTTGAGCGTGGCGTAGTCGAGTTCGGCCGTCAGATGGGTGAGGATCGCCCGCTTCGGTCGCAGCCGCTCGATCCACGCCAAGGCCTGCCCGACACTGAAGTGGCTCGGATGTGGCGTCGGGCGCAGCGCGTCCACGATCCACAGGTCGAGACCTTCCAGCAGCGGAACGGAGCTTTCCGGCAGACCGCTGATGTCGGGCGAATAGGCGAAATTGCCGATACGGAATCCGAGCGACTGGATATCGCCGTGCTCCTGCAGAACAGGGATCGCCTCGATGGTGCCGCCGCTGCCTGGGATGCGCACCGGTTGCGGCGGATCAATGTCGTTGGCCTCGAGGATCGGTGGATAATTGCCGCCCGGTGGCGTCGTGAAGCAATAGGCAAAGCGCGTCACGAGGCTGTGGCGCGTGCGGGCATCGAACCAGACCGGCACCCGGCGCTTCATCGCATAGGCCACTGGCCTGAGGTCGTCGATGCCATGGGTGTGGTCGGCGTGATCGTGCGTGTAGAGCACGCCATCGAGCGCCCTGACGCGCAGCGACAGCAGCTGCTCGCGAATGTCGGGGCCAGTGTCGACGAGAACGGTCGTCGCCCCGCGTGCGCCGAACTTCTCAATGAGCGCAGCACAGCGCAGGCGCCTGTTCTTCGGGTTCTGCGGATCGCACCTGCCCCAGTCGTTGCCGACACGCGGCACGCCCCCGGAGGAGCCGCAGCCAAGGATCGTGAACCGGTATTTCATGCCGCGGACGCCATGGCCGTTCGTGGGACCTTCTTGAACAGCCGGAAGAAGTTCTCCGTCGTCGCCGTTTCAAGCTCCTGACGCGTGATGCCCTTTACCCGCGCCAGGGCCGCCGCCGTCTCGACGACATAAGCGGGCTCGTTGGTCTTGCCACGGTAGGGCTCCGGCGCCAGGAACGGCGCATCCGTCTCGACCAGGATGCGGTCGAGCGGCACCTCGGCGGCGATGGCCCGCAGCGCGTCCGACTTGCGGAACGTGAGGACGCCCGAAAATGAGATCGTCAGGCCGAGTCGTAGTGCCGTCAGCGCCAGATCGCGACCGCTGGTGAAGCAATGCAGGATCGCCGGGAACGGCCCCTTCGCGTGCTCCTCCTCCAGGATGCGTGCCATGTCCGCATCGGCATCGCGGGAATGGATCTCGAGCGGCAGGCCGGTGATGCGCGCGGCGGCGATGTGCCGGCGCAGGCCCTCCGCCTGTGCTTCGGGCGGGCTCTTCTTGTAGAAATAGTCGAGCCCCGCCTCACCGATCGCCACCACCTTCGGATGCTGCGCGAGCCGCACGATTTCCTCTACCGTGAGGTCGAGCTCCTCATGCGCGTTGTGGGGGTGGGTGCCGACCGACGTGAACACGTTCGGGTAGGCTTCCGCCAGCGTGATCAGCTCGGGCAGGTGGCGGATGCGCGTCGAGATGGTGACGATCACGCCGACGCCCGCCCGCGCCGCGCGGGCGACGATCTCGTCCCGCTCGGCCGCGAACTGGGGAAAGTCGAGGTGGCAGTGATGGTCGACCAGCATCAGGCCTTGCCCTCTTTCGTGTCCTCCGGCTCGACATAACGCGGGAACACGCCCGTGGGCTGTGGGATCGCGGTGCCGGGCTGCAGCCGGCCGTCGGGACCGAGGGCGGCGAAGGTGCGCGCGCCCTGATCCTGGCCGAGGAGATCGAGAAGCTTGGCCGACGCTTCCGGCATCGCCGCCTGCGCCAGGATGGCGACCTGCCGGACCACCTCGGCGGTCACGTAGAGGATCGTCTCCATGCGCTTGAAGTCGGTCTTGCGCTTGGCCCAGGGCTCCTCGCCGGCGAAGTAGCGGTTCGTGTCAGCGACCACGCCCCAGACGGCGTCGAGGTATTGCTTGATGGCCTGCCGGTCCATTGCCCCACGCGCTTGGGCGTAGAGCTGGTCGGTGGCCGCGAGGATGGCCTCGTCCGCAGCGGAGAGCGCGCCCGGCTCGGGGATGGCGCCGGCGCAGTTCTTGTAGATCATCGACAGGGAGCGCTGCGCCAGGTTGCCGAGATCATTGGCGAGATCCGCGTTGATGCGGTTGACGATCGCCTCGTGGCTGTAGCTGCCGTCCTGGCCGAACGCGACCTCGCGCAGGAAGAAATAGCGCAGCGGATCGACGCCGTACGCCTTCACGAGGTCGAAGGGATCGATGACGTTGCCGACGGACTTCGACATCTTCTCGCCACGGTTGAACAGAAATCCGTGGGCGAAGACACGATGCGGCACCGGCAGTCCGGCCGACATCAGGAACGCCGGCCAGTAGACGGCGTGGAAGCGCACGATGTCCTTGCCGATCACATGCACGTCGGCCGGCCAATAGCGCCAGCGCGGGCTCGCCTCGTCGGGAAATCCGAGCGCCGTGATGTAGTTCGTCAGCGCATCGACCCAGACGTACATCACGTGCCGCGGCGCCCCCGGCACCGGGATGCCCCAGTCGAGCGTGGTGCGCGAGATCGAAAGGTCCTCGAGCCCACCCTTGACGAAGCTCACGACCTCGTTGCGCCGCTCCGGCGGCAGAATGAAGTCCGGATGACTGTCGTAGTAGGCGAGCAGCCGGTCCTGATAGGCGGAGAGGCGGAAGAAGTAGGATTCCTCCTCGCTCCACTCGACCGGAGTGCCCTGCGGACCGCGGCGCACGCCGTCATCGCCGACGGTCGTCTCGCTTTCGGCGTAGAACGCCTCGTCACGGACGGAGTACCAGCCGGCGTACTTGGCGAGATAGATGTCGCCCGCCTTCTCCATGCGGCGCCAGATCTCCTCCGACGCGCGGTAATGGCGCTCCTCCGTCGTCCGGATGAAATCGTCGTTGGACAGGCCCAGCGCCTCGGCCATGCTCTGGAAGCGCGGCGCATTGCGGTCGGCGAGCTGGCGGGGGCTCAGCCCCTCCTTGGCCGCCGTCTGCTTCATCTTGAGGCCGTGCTCGTCGGTGCCCGTCAGGAAGAACACGTCCCGGCCGTCGAGGCGCTCGAAGCGCGCGATCGTGTCGGTCGCAATGGCCTCGTAGGCATGCCCGATGTGCGGGACGCCGTTCGGATAGGAAATCGCCGTGGTGATATAGAAGCTGTTCGGCAGAGCCATGAAATATCGCTTGGGTTCGTGACGGGCCCCGCCCTGGTAGGCGCCGGTGAGATCAACGGCGGGAAGCTCCCTCGAGGCGGGAGAGAGACTCCAGGACGAGTGTTTTACGGTCCAGGTTGAGCGCGAGCGCCTCTGCTTTCCCGCGCCCGACTGTTTCCCACAGCTCCGCCCACGAGGCAAGCCTGCCCTCCGGGATCAGCCGCCGGGCGAGCTCGACCTCGTGCGCCTCCCCCTCGCCGGTGGCCGCTGCACGGGTCAGTCGGGCCGCAAGGTCCAGCACGATGTCGAAGAAGACTTCGAACCGCTGCTCGTTCGCCGCTCCCGCCAGCTCCTCGGCGAGCGTATGGGCCGCCGTCCAGTCGACCCTTGGCAGGCTCTCGAAGATCGCATAGGCCTGCTGCGCCAGCTTCAGGCCGTCGCCGGTCGACAGGGCGACGAGCCGGCGCACGCTGCCGCGCGCGAGGTGCAGAAGGCGGGTCCAGTCCTCTTCCGATGGCATCTCCCGGCCGGTCGCGGCAAGAGCCTGCTCGGCGGCGCGGCGCAGGTCATCGGGCCCGAGCGCCGAGAGCGACAGCATGCGGCAGCGCGAGCGGATGGTGGGGAGAAGCCGCCCCGGTTGCGAGGTCACGAGCAGGAACAGCGTCCTGGCCGGCGGTTCCTCCAATGATTTCAGCAGAGCATTGGCGGAAGCGCTGTTGAGCTCGTCCGCCTGATCGACGATGACAACCCGCTGAATCGCTTCTCCCGGTCGGCTGCCGCCACCGGCTGTATGGCCCAGGAACGCGCGCAGATTGCGCACCTCTTCAACCGGAATGACCGTTTGCAGGCGCTTCTTCTTGGGATCCCAGGGGCGACGGATCAGCAGCAGCCCCGGATGGGACAGCGCACGCACCATGCGCAGTGCCGGTGCCGTCTCGGGCAGCGCCAGCGAAGCCGCTTGCGGAT
>JAEZHL010000401.1 GCA_023416575.1 Pseudomonadota bacterium | reverse complement strand
TCTCAAGGACGCGCTCGAAGAGCGTTATCTCTCGTACGCGCTGTCGACGATCATGGGCCGCGCGCTGCCTGACGTGCGCGATGGCCTGAAGCCCGTGCATCGTCGCATCCTTTACGCCATGCGCGAGCTGAAGCTCGACCCGGATGCCGCCTACAAGAAGTGCGCCCGTGTGGTCGGCGACGTGATCGGCAAGTTCCACCCGCACGGCGACCAAGCGGTTTACGACGCCATGGTGCGTCTCGCCCAGGATTTCGCCCAGCGCTATCCGCTCGTCGACGGCCAGGGCAACTTCGGCAACATCGACGGCGACAATGCGGCTGCCTACCGATACACCGAGGCGCGGCTTTCCGACACAGCTCTCCGGCTACTCGCAGGTATCGACGAGGAGACCGTCGACTTCAGGCCGACCTTCAACGGCGAGGAGCTGGAGCCCGTCGTTCTGCCGGCCAATTTCCCGAACGTGCTTGCCAACGGCTCGTCCGGCATTGCCGTCGGTATGGCGACGAACATCCCGCCGCACAATGTGGAGGAGCTCTGCAACGCTCTCCTCCACCTCATCAAGCACCCGAACGCCAGTATCGAAAAGCTCGTCGAGTTCATCCCCGGTCCGGATTTCCCGACCGGCGGCGTTCTCGTCGAGCCGCGTGAATCCATTCTCGAGTCCTATCGCACCGGCCGTGGCGGCTTCCGACTGCGCGCGAAATGGGAGCGAGAGGACATCGGACGCGGCGCCTACCAGGTCGTGATCACCGAGATCCCCTATCAGGTGCCCAAGTCGAAGCTCGTCGAGAAGCTGGCAGAGCTGCTGCACGAAAAGAAGCTGCCGCTCGTCGGTGACGTACGCGATGAGTCCGCCGAGGAAGTCCGCCTCGTCATCGAGCCAAAGAGCCGGACCGTGGATCCCGTGCTGATGATGGAGAGCCTGTTCCGGCTGTCCGAGCTCGAGATCCGCTTCGGCCTCAACATGAACGTGTTGTCGGGCGGCCAGATTCCGAATGTTCTGTCGCTGCGCGACGTGCTTTGGCAATGGCTCGAGCACCGCATCGAGGTGCTCGTCAGACGTTCGCAGTTCCGGCTCAGGAAAATCGAGCACCGGCTCGAGGTGCTCGACGGTTACCTCATCGCCTACCTCAACATCGACGAGGTGATCCGCATCATCCGGTTCGAGGATGAGCCGAAAGCCAAGCTCATTAGCCGCTTCAAGCTTTCCGAGGTCCAGGCCGACGCGATCTTGAACCTGCGGCTTCGGTCGCTGTCCAAGCTCGAGGAAATCGAGATCCGGGCTGAGCACGACCGCCTGTCCAACGAACAGCGCGAGTTGCAGGAGCTGCTCAAGTCGGAAGACCTCCAGTGGGCGAAGATCGCCGACGAGGTGCGGGCGACACGGGAGCAGTACTCCAAGAAGACGGACATCGGCCGGCGCCGGACGTCCTTCGCCGAGCCGCCCGTGATCGAAGTCGACCTCGAGCAGGCGATGGTGGAGAAGGAGCCCATCACGGTCATCCTGTCCGAAAAAGGCTGGATCCGGGCCATGAAGGGCCACATGGATGACCTGTCGAAACTCGACTTCAAGCAGGGCGATCGGCTGAAACGTGCCATCAAAGCTTTCACCACGGACAAGCTGCTGCTGTTTGCCACCAACGGCAAGTTCTTCACGCTCTCGGGCAATGAGCTTCCGGGTGGCCGCGGTCACGGCGAGCCGGTGCGCCTGATGGTCGATCTCGAGGAGAGCCATGATCTGCTCGAGGTGTTCGTCCACGAGCCGGGGCGCAAGTTGCTCGTCGCCTCGACGAGCGCGCATGGCTTCGTGGTGCCGGAGGACGAGGTGGTCGCCTCGACCCGTAAGGGGCGGCAGGTGCTGAACGTGACCCAGCCCGACGAAGCCAAGGTGTGTGTGCCCGCTATCGGCGATATGGTGGCGACGATCGGCGAGAACCGGAAACTGCTGGTGTTCCCGCTCGCCGAGGTGAATGAGATGACACGGGGCAAGGGCGTCATCCTGCAACGGAACAAAGATGGCAAGCTCGCCGACGTGCGCGTGTTCAGCCAGAAAGACGGGCTGACTTGGCTCGATGCGGCCGGGCGCACGTTCACGCTGCCCATGAGCCAACTCGGCGAGTGGATCGGTCAGCGCGCGCAGGCCGGCAAGGCGGCACCGAAGGGCTTCCCGCGGTCGAACAAGTTCGGTCAGGCTTTCGGCTGACACGCTGCGCGAGTGGCCTGCGCTGCATGCCAGCCACTTGCGCCTCGCCCTGGTCTGGGTCATGGGTAAACCATCTGCATGCAGCGCGACGGGACTGTCAGCCAATGTGGCACTCGATTGCAATCAGCTTGCTGTCGGTATTCGTGCTATCGACCGCCGCACGCGCGCAGGATACTTGCACAAAGGCTGACTTCGAGGCCGTCGTCGACGACGCAGCGGCGGCGCTGCGCGACCTGAACGGCAAGCACCGGCCGACATTCCAGGAGCGCTTGCGCCAGCTCAAGGACAAGCGCGGCTGGGATCACGACACGTTCATGCGCGAGGCCGCTCCCTTCGTGCAGGACGAGCGGATCAGCGAGTTCGATCAACAGTCGGCAGATTTCCTCGCTCGCATCAGCAGTCTCGGTGCCGAGGGGGCCGCGGCGGTGATGCCGGATTGCAAGTTGCTGGTCGACGTCCGCTCGAACATGACGGGTTTGGTTGAGGCTCAAAAGGCCAAGTGGACCTACATGTTCGACAAGCTCGAACGCGAGCTCGCGCAGTAGGCGCAAATCTCAGCCCGGATCAGGCTCCAAGGTCGCACGGAGTGCTGCACCCAGCGCAGGGGTCCCATCTCGCGATGCGAACGGAAACAGTCTGTTCGCGGCTTGCCATCGCCTCCCCTGCGGGCTATTCCCCCGCCGGCTGAAACGGGCCCGGCTGGGCCCGGGTCCGCTCTCTGCCGGACAGCACGTATCAAGGCGGCCCGATGTTGTTCCTGCTCAAGCTGACCCTCACGCCTGTAATCGTTGCGCTCATGAGCATCGCTGCACGGCGATGGGGCCCCATGATAGGTGGTCTGAT
>JAEZHL010000256.1 GCA_023416575.1 Pseudomonadota bacterium | reverse complement strand
CTTTCGCGCGCACGGAATTTAGGGTTTGAGGCTGCGAAAACGCCATTCGTCGTCTTCATCGATGACGATGCCCTTCCGGACCCGGGCTGGCTCGCGTCATTGCATGCGTGCCTCGAGAAAAATCCGGAGGCTGCCTGCATTTGTGGGCCGATCGTTCCGATCTGGCCGTCGGAGGAGCCGTCATGGGTACCGGCCGCACACAGGCCTGCATTCACGATTCTCAACTATGGCAGGGCTGATCGGATCCTGAAGGATCATGAATTCGGTTTCGGCGCCAACCTTGGCTTTTCCACAGCGGCATTGAAGGCCGTTGGCGGGTTCGATGAACGTTTAGGGCGATCCGGCCATACCTCGTTGATGAGCGGCGAGGAGATGCGGGTTCAGGAGGAGATTCTCAAGGCCGGCGGACTACGTGTCTACTGCGCAGGCGCCATCGTTCAACATCACGTTCACGCCGATCGCCTCGAGCGCAACTGGCTGCGCAGCCGAATGGCGTGGCAATCGGTTTCTGAGTTGGTTGACGGCAGCGATACCTGGGACCAGGGGTATGTTCTCAATGCCCTCAAGCAGCACGCGGACACGCTTGGCGTCGCGCATCTCGTTGACGGATTGCTGGACTACAAAACCCCGCAGCAATACGAGGCGCAGTTGAGCCTCATCCGGTTTCTTGTTCGGGCCCTGTTGTCACTCAACAAGATGCCGGACGGGAGAACTGAACGTGGGATTGCTGGGATCAGCGGAAAGCAGAGCGCGAACTTCGAGAATGCGATTTCGCGTGCGTCGATCGTCGTGCCGCGACCTGAGCCACGCGCGGTTTTCGTGGATTTCACACCGGGGCACCCGTTCCTGTATGATGAATATGGCGATATCGATGGCGCGCACCTTATCAACGTCGATCACGACAGTTGGGGATGGACCCAGGAGGATGTCTCTCGCACTGCTGGCTACCTCGACGCCGCGCGGGACTCGCTGAACGGCGCTAGAAAGCGGCTGTTTTTCTTGACCCTCGACCAATTCTTTTACGGTCCGGCCAGCGTTTACTTTGCAGAGTTCTGTAAAGACAGCAGCATGGAAGCGTTTGGCATCCTGCACCGAATGCCCGATTCGGAAAGGAAGTGGGCTCTGCTGAAGAAGGGTGCGCCGGGGGTTGAGCGGATTTATGTGCTATCGGTGCAAATGCAGAAGTTTCTCGAGGATGCCGGTATCCAGGGTGTTGCCACGCTCCCGCATCACCCCACTGTTGCGCGGTACATCTGTCGAACGCGCGAGGAGATTAGATCCTCTCTCGGGATAGGGCCCGATGTGCAGATGATATCTCTGGTTGGGGAGGCGCGGGATGGGAAGGGCTACGAGTTTCTTCCCGAGGTCTTCCGGGCGCTTCCCGCGCGTTACAAGGAGCGCTGCTATTTCCTCTTCGGCGGCAGCAGCCGAAGGTTTGACGTCGAGGGCCTGCGCGAGGTAATTCATCGCGAAGGAATCAGGGCACACCTCGATCTGAAAAAGCCGCCCCGCATCTCCCAATATACGGTTTTATCCGATGCAAAATATGCGGAGTATGTTTTCGCATCGGATCTGGGCCTGCTGCTCTACACAGGTGACCAACGCAATTGCATGAGCGGCGCGCTGCCGAATTATGCGTGGTTTGACATCCCCGTCCTTTCAACGGAAAATAGTTTCGTGGGCAAGGAAGTTGCGGCCAATAAGCTGGGGCGGTGCATCGTTCGGGAAAACGCGGAGTCGATCGTCGAGGAGATTATACGATTTGTAGATCGACCATCGTGTGATTGGGGCTTTGCGGAATACAAGAGGCTCATCGATCCTGAAAATGTGCGCTCTATTCTAAAGAGAGATGTTTTTTCGGGAACAGAGGTCGTTTTGAGGAGTGTCGCGTGATCGCGCCCAACACGCCAACTGTGACCCCTGCAACGTACCCCGGGATTGAACGATCCGCCTCGGTGCTTGCGGCAACGCTCGTTTCGCTTTTCCCCGACACGCGCTCTGCGGTCGAGGTGGGCGGGGGTGGGGGGGTGTGGCTTGCCCAGCTCCGCCGGCTGGGGATCGACGATATCCACGGATATGGCGGCGATGAGAACCTGACGCGCGATCAACTCGCGATCCCGCAGGAGCGGTTTACGCGGATCGACCTGCTGGAGTCGCCGCAGCCGGACCGCAGATACGATCTTTGCCTTTGCATGGGGGCGGCGGCTGAGGTCTGCGCGGAGGAGAGCGACAGGTTCGTTGCCTTTCTTTGCGCGTTGTCTGACACAGTCGTCTTTTCGCATGCTCTGCCGGGGCAGCTTGTGAACGATGTGCCGTCTGCGCAATGGCCGAGCTTTTGGAGCCGGGTGTTTGCCAGGCACGGATACGGGCTGTTGGACGTCGTTCGACCAAGGATCTGGTACGACAGCAGGATCAGCTGGGCCTATCGGCAGGGGACTTTCGTCTTCGTACGAAAGTCAGGTGCAGAGCATCACGCGCCGGATTGCGATTGGATGCTGGATGTCGTTCACCCGGAATACTACCGCATTCAGTCGTCAGCACTGGCGGAGGCGCAGGCCATCGTGAATGGGGCCGTGCAGCGCGATCCCGACCTCGAAACCCAATTGCGCGTATTAGAGAAGAGATGGCGGTCCCGGTCCGCGCTCATCAAGCAATTGTTGGGGGTCTTGCGCAAGAAGAAGCGTGCCGCCTAGTCGGCGCGAGGACCCGAGCCTCATTAGGCGGCTTGAATCACCGGAGCTGACGGACGACTTTTAGGTCCCCCGAGCAGCGCCTTTGAAATCGACTCTCCAGGACGAGATTGCGGCGACCGGCAGATATGCCGGGAACCGCCCATCGGCTGCGGCGTTTAGCGGGACGGGCATGCAGGGGCTCGTGTCGACAACGCTTCAGCACCAACATTCGTTCGGAGAGGACCCATGGCTATGTTCGAGGACGCCCTGAAGGGCGGTAATATTGTGACTGGGCTGGCGATCGGACTGGGGATGCTGGTGCTTGCTCCCATCGTGAAGCCGCTGGTACGGCCGATGGCCAAGTCTGTCATGAGGGCTGGCGTGAGCGTTTACGAGCAGGGCAAGGAGGCTCTGGCCGAGTTCAATGAGCAGGCCGGCGACATGGTGGCCGAGGTGCGTGCGGAAATGGAGCGGGAAGGCGGGCGCGGTAACGGCTCACGCCGGACCACATCCGAGATGAAAGGGCAGAGCGCACAGGAGCAAAGCCAGTTTCAGGCGAAGACGCCTCTCTGAAGCTGAAGCGCCATCCTCGGTCCCGGCGGAACTTCCGCATCGAATGAGTTCTCCGCCAGCCCCCGCGAGATCGTGACATTTCCATGCTGCAGCAGGGCGGCGAGAGCCACCGGTCCGTTCCCGATCAGGATGTGTACCTGCTCCACATCTGCGGTGGGCGGGCGCGGGTTGGCATCGCCGGCCTCAAATCCGCGCCAGCGGTCGCGGAGCTCATCGTCAGTGCTTTGGGTGAGGTGAATGGCGTCAAGAGCGTCCGCCCGAGCATCATCACGGGCAACGCGGTCATCCTGTTCGACCGCGAGGCCATCTCGAGCGAGGCGCTGCTGCGCCTGACCCGCGCGGTCGTGGCTGGTGAGCTGCTCCCCGGTGGTGCCGCCCCAGGTGGCAGCGCCTGGCACACCATGAGTGTGCAGGCCGTCGCGCAGGGGCTGATGACCTCGGTTCAGGCTGGCCTGTCGCGCACGTCCGCCCGTTCGCGCCTTGCCGAGGCTGGCAAGAACGTTCTGCCGTCGCCTTATGTGCGCTCGTCGGCGAGCATCCTCGCCGATCAGGTCGCGAGTTTTCCCGTCGCCGTTCTGGCCGGGGCGGCCGTCGTTTCGGTCGTGACTGGAGCGCTGCTCGAGGCGGCCGCCATCGCCGCAGTCGTGGCGCTGAACAGCGTGATCGGCTACGTCACTGAAGCCCGCGCGGAGCGCATCCTGGCCAGTCTCGAAACCGCGCGCGCACCCGTTGCGCGCGTCCTTCGGGATGGGTCGATGCGCGAGATCGATGCCCGGGCTCTCGTCCCAGGCGACGTCATCCAGCTGCAACGCGGCGACGTCGTTCCCGCCGATGCGCGCGTCATCCAGGCAGCCGGATTATCGCTGACGGAAGCGGCGCTGACCGGAGAAAGCCTCCCAATCACCAAGTCCGTCGAGGTGCTGCCCGCGCGCGTGCCACTCGCCGAGCGCACCAACATGGTCTATCGCGGAACGGTCGTCACCGGCGGCAGCGGGTCGGCTATCGTCGTTGCGACCGGTGTACACACCGAGGTCGGACGGATACAGCGCCTCGTCGCGATCAGCCGGCCGCCAGCGACGCCGATGCAGCGGCAACTCGATCAGCTCGGCGTTCAGCTCGTCTGGGTGACGGGATTGGCCAGTGCTGCGCTGTTCCTGATCGGCTTGGCGCGGGGGCAGAGCGCGTTCGCCGTCGCCCGTACAGCGCTCTCTCTGGCGGTTGCCGCCATCCCCGAGGGGCTGCCGATGATCGCCACCACGGCGCTGGCAGTCGGGGTCGAGCGGATGCGGCGGCGGGGCATGGTGGTGCGCCGGATCGATTCCATCGAGACGCTGGCCTCGGTCGACGTCGCCTGCTTCGACAAGACCGGAACGCTGACGCAAAACCAGATGACGCTGGCGGAGCTGAACGGCGGCGCGCGCAGGCTGACCGCTGGGGATCTCGCGACGGCGACGAAGAGCCGTGTGCTCGGGCGCGATTTCGAGCGATTGCTCGAGATCTGCTGCCTGTGCAGCGATGTCGAGCTCGAGACGGATGCCGACGGGGCGGTCGCGCTCGTTGGCTCGGCGACCGAGACGGCCCTGGTGCGGGCGGCGATGGCGGCCAGGCTCGATCCGCGCCGCGTGCGTGCGCGGCACCCGCTGGTCAGTATCCAGCGCCGCTCGGAAGTTCACCGCTTCATGGCAACGCTCCACCATGCACCGGGCAACGCGCTCCTCGCCGTCAAGGGCGACCCGCTGGAAGTGATCTCGCGATGCAGCCGGATCATGAGCCCGGAGGGTTTCGTGCGTCCTCTCTCGGGGCCCGATCGCACGGCGATCGAGACGACCAATGTCGAAATGGCGAGCCGGGCCCAACGCGTCCTGGGTTTCGCCTTCCATGAGGCCGTCGGAGAGGTCAACGACATTGAGATCGAGGATCTGACCTGGGTCGGACTTGCCGGGCTGTCCGATCCCGTGCGTCCTGGTGTCGGCGATGTCATCAGGAGGCTCGAAAAGGCCGGCGTGCGCTCGATCATGCTGACGGGAGACGCGCCGGTCACGGCCCGCGCCGTCGCTGCCGAGATCGGGTTCGCTGACGGCCGCGAGGTGGAGGTGCTGTCGGCGCCGGAGCTTGTCGGACAGTCGGAGCAGGAGCGGGCGGCGAATGCGCGCCGGGCGCACATCTTCGCTCGAGTCAGCCCGGCGCAGAAGCTCGAGATCGTGCGCGCACTGCAAGCCTCGGGTGCGGTGGTCGCGATGCTGGGAGACGGCATCAACGACAGCCCGGCGCTGCGAGCGGCCGACGTCGGCCTCGCGGTGGGGCGTACCAGCGATGCGGCGGCGCGGGAGGTGGCGGACATCTATCTGGAGAGCGATGATCTCGGGCTGTTGGTGGCGGCCATAGAGCAAGGTCGCGCGACGCGGGGGAGTGTCCGGCGTTCGCTGGGCTTTCTCCTCGGCACCAACACCAGCGAGGTGGCTTTACTGCTCGGCGTCAGCGCGCTCGGCCGTGGGGAAGCCTTGAGCCCGGCGCAGCTCCTTTGGATCAATCTCGTGACGGACGTGCTGCCGGGAATCGCGCTCGCCCTCGAGCCGTCCGAAACCGATCTGATGGAAGCGGGGCCGCGGCCACGCGACGAGCCGATCCTCGATGGCTCGCAGATCCTGCACGTGGCGAGGGATGGAGCTTTCATAGCCGGAGGTTCGTTGCTCGCGGGGCTATGGAGCGGCAGGGAAGGCGGTGACGACCGTCAGGCGCAAACGACGATGTTCGCCAGCATCGTCGTCAGCCAAATCCTGCATGCGTTGAACTTCCGCTCGGCGGGACCGCGGAAACCCGGCGAGGTGGTGTCCCCCCTCGACGCTGTCGTCGGTGGCTCGCTGATCCTGCAAGCCCTAGCGTTCCTTCTGCCTGTCACGCGCCGGCTGCTCGGACTGGCTCCCGTCAGGATCATGTCGCTGGCCGCAACGGTCGGATCGACCCTGGCGACCACCTACGGCATGCGCGTCGTGCGCCGGCGACGGCATCCGCATCACCGCGCGCCGTCCGGGCTGCACTACGTGCGCCAGTGAGGAGGCGCAGTGCCGCCGAGGGCTTCAGGTCGCCGGATCGCTGGCAAGCATCGTGACGAGCGCGGATTGAATGAGGCCCGATGCTGCAAGCGTGACCAGGGTGGCGACCGGCTGGCCCGAAAATGCTGCGCTGACGGCCCATTCGCAAACGGTCGGCAGACTGGACACACGGGCGCCCTGCTTGTGGCAGGTGGGGCAGGCGCTTTCGCTCCGCGTGTCGGCGAGGCGCAGCCCCATGCTTTCGAGCCGGATCGCGCGCCACTGGAAGGCGGGGGCGTGGTGCACGACGATGCTGGCCGTCGCCGGGGACGCGGTGACCGAGTTGATGCCTTCCATTGCTTCAAGGCGCCGCGCGAGGGTGGCGAAGAACGCCGCGTCGCGCCGCCGGGCAGGCACCTTGAGCCGCGTTCGGCGGGGGACACTGTGGATGAAGTAGAGCCGGTCTCCGGATGTCGTTTCAGGCATGGACTGCAAGCTTTCCCCTTGTTCTTGGGGAGGCTTGTGGCAGACTTTCGTGGAAGATTTGCGACAGCTCCCGCGTCGGTTGTGTCGCGGGGCCTGGGTCAGTGGGCGAGACCCAGGAGATGCACCGCGACGAACAGGGTGGCGCCGACCCCCGCGCCGACCAAGGTGCCGCTCATGCGGATGTATTGCAGGTCGCTGCCGATCGTGACCTCCAGGCGCTCGGTCATCGACTGCACGTCCCAGCTGCGCACCACATCGGCCACGACGGCGCCGATTTCCGCCCGCCGCACCACCACGGTCAGCGCGACCCGTTCCATCGCGGCCTCGATCCGGCCGAGGGCGGCCGGGTCGGAGGCGATGGCGCGCGCGACGGCCTGCAGCAGCTTCTCGATCGCGGCCTGGGCGCGGGGGGAAGGTTGGTCGAGATCGCTCAGAGCGCCGGAGATCGCCTGCCGCCAGATGGAGCCGAACCAGTTCTGGACGTCCGGATGCGCGAGCAGCCGGCGCTTGGCGGCATCGACCTCGGCCCGGCGTTCCGGTGAGCGGATGAGGTCGTCGACGAGGCCATCGAGAGCAATGCGGAACTGCCGGCGGACATCGCTTTCGGGCTCCTTCAGCTGCCCGAGCACCTCCGTCAGGCCATCGATGATGGCGGTCGCGATGCGTCGGTTGATCATCTTCGGCACCCACCACCTGTTGCGTTCATTGACGAGCCGGTAGATGTCCTCGCGATGCTCCTCGAGCCAGTTGGCGCCAACGCTCGCCGCGCTCTCGAACAGCCGGTCCGCTTCCCCGCTCGTCGCCATGGCCTCGATCAGCCGCCCGAGGATCGGCGCGACTTCCGCCTGCGCCAACTGCTCACCGAGCGTCCGCCGCACGAAGGTCTGCATTTCGGGGCTGTCGAGGGCGCGCAGCAGGGCGGGCAGGGAGCGACCGATCCAGGCGGCGATCGCGGTACC
>JAEZHL010000393.1 GCA_023416575.1 Pseudomonadota bacterium | reverse complement strand
GCCTCTACGTCGCCCGCGCCATGGAGGCGCGCGATCAGATTGTGCGCACGGCGGTGATCGAGAACAACCGCGCGCGGGCGATGGAGGTCTCCGAGGACCTCAACCGCACGGTCGTGCTGCATGGCAGCTCGCTATCCGAGGAGCTGCTGCGTGAGGCGGAGGTGCAGTCGGCCGACACACTGCTGGCGGTGACCAATGACGACCAGGTCAACATCCTGACCTCGATGCTGGCCAAGCACCTGGGCTGCAAGCGCACCCTCTGCCTCATCAACAGCACCGGCTACACGCCGATGATGCGCTCGTTCGGTATCGATGCCCAGATCAACCCGCGTGCCATCACCGTCTCGCGCATCCTTCAGTTCGTGCGGCGCGGGCGAATCCGGAGCGTGCAGTCCGTCCACAACGGCGAAGGCGAGCTGATCGAGGCCGAGGCGATCGAGACCGCGCCCATCGTCGGCAACTCGATCCGGGAGCTCGACATGTCGGACGGGGTGCGGTTCGGCGCCATAGTGCGCAATGGACAGGTGTTCGCTCCAACCGGCGCCAGCGAGATCGAGCCGAAGGACAGGGCAATTCTCTTCGTCCGTTCGGATCACGTGCGCCAGGTCGAGCAGCTGTTCCGTGTCAGCCCCGAGTATTTCTGATCAGTGCCGTGTGTCCGTTACCATTGCGTCCGTCGTTTGAGCTGCTAAAACGCGCCTGCGTGCTTTGGAACGTGTGGTCCGCCCTCGCGGCGCCGCCGATAATCCGGATGCTGATTTTGCCGGATGTTTCAGGTAAGCTCAACCGAGGTGGACGGAGTGCCACCCGAAAACAAAACTGAAAAAGAAAACGGATAACAAGATGGCCGAACGAGCACAAAGCCTCCAGGACACATTCCTGAATCATGTTCGCAAGAACAAGACGCCGCTGACGATCTTCCTCGTCAACGGGGTCAAGCTGCAGGGGATCGTCACTTGGTTCGACAATTTCTGCGTCTTGTTGCGGCGTGATGGACACTCGCAACTGGTCTACAAGCACGCCATATCCACCATCATGCCGGGCCAGCCTGTCCACCTCATGGATCAGGACCCCGCCGAGGCGCAGCAAGGGTAACGTTGATCAGCCGCGCGGACGAGACCAGAAGTCGAGTGAGCCAGGGCACTGACGGCACCGGTTCGGAGCATATTGCCCGGACCGTCGTGCTGGTTCCTGTGTTGCAGTCGGGTGGCAGGACCGGCATGGACGGTGCTGCCAGCCGGCGTTCGCGTGCCCGCAGCGGCACGACGGGCGAGATCAGCCTGCATTCGCCCCAGGATCGGCTCGCTGAATCGGCAGGCCTTGCCGAGGCGATCGATCTCGAGGTCGTGGCGAAGCTGCTGGTGCCGGTCGCACGGCCACAACCCGCGACGCTGTTCGGCTCCGGCAAGGTCGATGAGCTGAAGGAGCTGATCGCCCAGCACGAAGCCAGCCTCGTCGTCATCGACCACGCGGTAACGCCCATCCAGCAGCGCAACCTGGAGAAGGCCTGGAACGTCAAGGTTCTCGACCGCACCGGCCTCATTCTCGAGATCTTCGGGCGGCGGGCGCGAACTCGCGAAGGTCGCCTGCAGGTCGAGCTGGCTCACCTGACGTACCAGAAAAGCCGCCTCGTCCGAAGCTGGACCCACCTTGAGCGCCAGCGCGGCGGCTACGGCTTCCTCGGCGGTCCCGGTGAGACGCAGATCGAGACCGACCGGCGCCTAATCCAGGATCGCATCGATGCGATCCGCAAGGAGCTGGACGTTGTCGTCCGCACGCGTGCTCTGCACCGGTCCGGGCGGGCGCGTGTTCCTTATCCACTCGTTGCGATCGTCGGCTACACGAACGCTGGCAAGTCGACGCTGTTCAACCGCCTCACCGGCGCCGGCGTCCTCGCCATGGACCAGGTGTTCGCCACCCTCGATCCCACGATGCGCGAGCTCAAGCTCGACAGTGGCCGGCGTGTGATCCTGTCCGACACCGTAGGTTTCATCTCCAACCTTCCGACCTCCCTCGTTGCCGCATTCCGCGCCACGCTCGAGGAGGTCGTGGAGGCCGATCTCATTCTGCACGTGCGCGACATCAGTCATCCGGAAAGCCAGGCGCAGGCGGCCGATGTCGAAAGTGTGCTCACCGACCTCGGCATCGACATCCAAAAGTCTGACGGGCTCATCCTCGAGGTGTGGAACAAGATCGACCTCCTGCCGCCCGAGTCACGAGAGGAACTCGAGAATGCCGCGCGTCGTGCCTCGTCGCCGCCGCTCATGGTTTCGGCAGCGACCGGCGAAGGGACCGGGGCGCTGCTCGCGGCGATCGACGAGCACCTTGGCCGGGCAGACGAGATCCTGACCATCGCGGTTCCGGCAACGGCGGGCGGATTGCTCGCCTGGCTGCATGAGAACGCGCAGGTCCTGAGCCGGGAGACCGGCGAGAACGGGCAGACGATCTGCCGGGTGCGGATCGCGGCTGCCAAGAAGGGGCGGCTTTTCAGCCGGCTGGTGAAGGACGGGCTCGCGGCGCTGCCGGCAGCCTGAACGGGGCAGGGCTGTGAGCACGAGAACGATCCGCACGGCCTGCTGTATCGCCGGTGGCGGGCCGGCCGGATTGATGCTCGGTTTTCTCCTGGCGCGCGCCGGGGTTCCGGTCGTGGTGCTCGAGAAGCACGCAGACTTCCTGCGCGATTTCCGCGGCGATACCATCCATCCGTCGACGCTGCAACTCATGACCGAGCTCGGTCTGGACGAGGGCCTGCTGGCGCTGCCGCACGAGAAGGTGGCGACGATCGGCGGCCAGTTCGGCGACCAGGCGCTCGTCTTCGCCGATTTCTCGCGCCTGCCGGTCCGGCATCCCTACGTCGCCATGATGCCGCAATGGGACTTCCTGAGCTTCCTGGCGGAGCAGGGGCGGCGCTATCCGGCGTTTTCGCTCTTCATGCGAACGAGCGCCGAGAACCTCATTCTCGATGGCAACCGCGTGACCGGTGTCCGGGCGGCGACGCCGGATGGGCTACTGGAGGTGAGGGCCGATCTCGTGGTGGCGGCCGACGGCCGGCATTCGCGGTTGCGTGCCGAGGCCGGTCTGGAACTCGATGACCTCGGTGCGCCGATGGACGTCCTCTGGTTCCGGCTGTCGCGGCACAGTGGCGATCCGCCGGAGACGATGGGGCGTTTCGAGCCCGGCCGTCTGCTGGTGCACATCAATCGCGGCGACTACTGGCAATGCGCCCTGGTCATCCCGAAGGGGTCGGCAGAAACGGTCCGCGCCTGCGGGCTGGAAGCCTTCCGCGACATCATTCGTGCGCTGCTGCCATGGGCGGCGGCCCGCGTTCTTGAGGACGTGAAGAGGTGGGATGACGTCAAGCTGCTGAGCGTTCGAGTCGATCGTTTGCGGACCTGGTACCGGCTGGGATTTCTCGCCATCGGCGATGCCGCCCACGCCATGTCGCCGATCGGCGGTGTTGGGATCAATCTCGCCATTCAGGATGCGGTCGCGGCCGCGAACATCCTGTGGCGACCGTTGCGGGACGGACGGCTCGACATCCGTGACCTCGCCGCGGTGCAGCACCGGCGGTCATGGCCGACGAGGGTCACGCAGCGTCTGCAACTCATGATCCAGAACAGCGTCATCAGCGCCGCCCTGAATTCGACCGCGCCGCTCAAACCGCCCCTGGGGCTGCGGCTGGCGAACCGGTTCCCCGTCCTGCGGCGGTTGCCGGCGCGCATCATCGGGATCGGCATCAGACCGGAGCACGTGCACACACCCGAGCTTCCGATGACGCGCTGATCTGGAAGCCGGCAGGTCGGGACGATGCGCCTGTCAGTAAACAGGGCCCCGAAATGGGGCCCTGACCGAAGGAAACGACAAGTTCCCTAGGGCTATTCGATAACATCTTTCTTGAAGAACGGGCTGATTTTGCTGCTCGCCGTCACGGCCGCAAGCTGGGCCTGCCTGATCCAGGTGGGCGCCTGATAGGTCTTCATGGGAATGGCCTCATGCTGTTCCGACTCGTTTCGTGAGTCCCCTGAACAGTGCGTCGGCGCATAAAAGCAATCAATGGTTGCAATTGACTCGTTAACAACTTGTTGGCGAAGTGCGTCCTTGCAGCAACAGCCCCCGAGGCCAGGCCTTCACTTTCCCTCGGTCGCTTTGGCCTCATCCCAGAGCGCGTCCATCTCCTCGAGGGTCGATTGCACCGGGCTTCTCCCATCAGCAGCGAGCGCTGCTTCAATGTAGCGGAAGCGCCGCTCGAACTTCTGGTTGGCGGCGCGGAGCGCGGATTCAGGATCGATCTCGAGATGGCGGGCAACGTTGGCGACCACGAACAGTAGATCGCCGAACTCCTCCGCGATCTTGCTCTTCTGGTCTGCCTCGATTGCCTCGTCGAGCTCCGACAACTCTTCCTTGAGCTTGTCCATGACGGGCGCGAGCCCTGGCCAGTCGAAGCCGACGCGGGCCGCCTTGCTCTGCAACTTGACGGCGCGGGTCAGCGCGGGGAGGGGGAGGGGAACATTGGCAAGGACACTTTCTGCTGGCGCGCCGGATGCCTCGCCTGCGCGTGCCGCCTTCTCTGCAGCCTTGGCCTCCTCCCAGAATCCCTTGGCGACACCGGCCGAACGGGCGGCCTCGTCACCGAACACATGCGGATGGCGCCGGATCATCTTCTCGGTGACGCCGAGGACGACGTCGCCGAAATCGAAGGCGTCCCGCTCCTCGGCCATCCGGGCGTGATAGACGACCTGGAGCAGGAGATCGCCGAGTTCCTCGCGCAGGTGGCCGAGATCGCCGCGGGCGATCGCATCCGCAACCTCGTAGGCTTCCTCCAGGGTGTAGGGAGCGATCGTCTCGAAGGTCTGCTCCTGGTCCCACGGGCAGCCCGTCTCCGGGTCCCGCAGCCGGCGCATGATTTCGATCAGGGCGGAGATGTCGCGAGAAGGGGTCGGGGAGGAGGTCATGGGCTCTGCTCGGCGAGGAAAAGCTCGACGCCAGCCCTAGCACAACCCGGACGGCCCTGCGGCGTGCATATGGCCTCACTGTCACAACAACCCGGCCCCCAAGGGAGGCCGGGTGAGCATAACTGCCGTGCCGAACGATCAGCCGAGGCGGACGCGGCCGCGGCAGAACGTATTGCCGATGCGCATCTGGCCCTGCTGCAGCATCACGTCAACGACGCAGTCCGATTGCGACTGGAAGCGGATGCCTTGGTCAGGGGCGCCGCCACTGCCCATCCCCATGCCCATGCCACCGCGCGAGCCATCCTGCGTCTGGCCCCAGCCCTGTTGCATGCCCTGCTGACCCTGCTGGCCCTGCCCCATCTGGCTCTGATCTTGCATTCGACCGCGGAGCTCGCTCAGCCGCTGGCCCTGATCTTGCTGCATCTGACTGCGCAACTCCCCGAGCCGTTGCCGCAACTGGCCGATCCGCTCTGCGACACGGTTGGCAACCGGGCCGACCAAGTTCCCTGACTCCTCGATTTCCAGAGTTACGCGGGCCGACTGCTGGCCCGGCATGATCTGGATGTCTTTGATATCCATCTCGATATCGTAGTTGTTGACCAGCTTGCGGCCCTGAAGGGCGGAGGCAGAATAGCCGAGTGCGTCCACGATGCTCTCGTCGGTCGCGTTCGCAACCGTCGTCGCCACATGCCTGTTGCCCACGAAGAGCTCGGTCACGGACGTGATCGACGCATTAGGGGCGACGTACTGGTTCATGTACTGCTGGAGCCGCGCAGGATCCTGAGTGCGCGCGGTCTGCTGCAGGACGTTCTCGGCCTGCTTGATGAAGTTGTCGATGCGCTCCTCCGTCAGCATCTGCTGGCCGGGCATCTGCTGCTGACCCATTTGCTGCTGGCCCATGGGCTGGCCCGGCATCTGCTGTCCATACTGCTGTTGACCCATTTGCTGGCCGGGCATCTGTTGCGGCTGTTGCTGGCCACCCATGTGCTGGCCCATTTGCGGCGTGCTCTGCTGTATCTGGGCCGCCGCGGGGAGGGCCAGTCCCGCACCGAGACAGAGGACTGCGAGGGACACGGTTGTCTTCACGACTCACTCCTGTCGAGGTTTCCTGTGCCTGCACAACTCGACCCTGGAAAACGGGTTCCTCGGAGGTTGTGGTGATGCAACTTTTTGTTGCGCAGGCTGGCGGCGGGTGAGGGAGATCAGGATCAGCGCAAGGAGGTTCACGCGCGCGATCGCGATTACGGGCCCGATTGCTGGTTCCGAGCGGCAGTTATATCGGGCTCGAACGTCAGCCCAACGCGCACGTCGGGCGTGTCGTCGGCGGGTGTCCAGCGCACAAAAATCATGCGCGCCGAATTATCGGGCAAATCGGACGAAACTTCGCGCCGGTAGCGCAATGGGGCGGCGAGCGTCGCATGCCGTTTCGACCTCGCACGCGATTCGCATAATCAATATTATGGAAAATGGGAGAGAGTATAACCCAGAATATCCGAGGGTTATGCAACCCCCGGACGATCTCGTCTGGGCCGAGCTAGACCCTCGTGGACCTACTTCTCAGCGCGCTCGTACTTGTCCGCAATCATCCGATCCAGCAGCCGCACACCCCATCCGGAGGCCCAGCTCTGGCTGATGTCGGACTT
>JAEZHL010000383.1 GCA_023416575.1 Pseudomonadota bacterium | reverse complement strand
CCTCTGCAACACAAGGCCATCTCTGACCGGGTCGCGGCCGCGACGCCGCCAAGCGCTGCTGCACGCGTTCGCGGGCTCTCGGACCGGGCCATCGCCTGGATCTTCATCGCGCCGACGATCGCCCTGCTGCTCGCCATCAATATCTTTCCGTTGATTTGGACGGTTTATCTCTCGTTCACCAATTTCCGCGCCAACCGGCCAAACGCGCCGCTGATCAACGTCGGCTTGCAGCACTATCGGGACATCCTGACGGATCCCGACGTCTGGGCTTCGATGCAGGTCACGGCGCGCTTCGTGATCGCGACGATCGTGATCCAGACGGTGCTTGGGTTTCTGCTCGCCTGGCTCGTCGACAAGAAGTTCCGCGGCCATGGCTTCTGGACCACGATCATCCTGATCCCCATGATGCTGTCGCCAGCGGTGGTGGGCAATTTCTGGACATTCCTGTTCCAGCCGCAGATCGGGCTTTTCAATTACGTCGTCAGCTTTTTCACGCAGATCCCGCCGTCGTCCTTCCAGATGCTGGGTGACGTGACGCTGTCACCCTGGGCAATCGTGCTCGTCGATACCTGGATGTGGACGCCCTACGTCATGCTCATCTGCCTCGCGGGGCTGCGCTCCATCCCCGATTACATCTATGAGGCGGCCGAGGTCGACCGGGCGTCGAAATGGCGCCAGTTCTGGACCATCACGCTGCCGATGGCAGCGCCCTTCATCATGCTCGCGGTTCTCTTTCGCGGCATCGAGAACTTCAAGATGTTCGACATGGTCAATCTGCTGACCGGCGGAGGGCCGGGCTCGACGACCGAGGTTGCCTCGATCACGCTGAAACGCGAGGCGTTCGAGAAATGGCGCACGGCCTATTCGTCGGCATTCGCCATTATCCTGTTCGTCACGGTATTCGGTCTCGCCAATATCTATGTGAAGGCCCTCAATCGGGTGAAGAACAGATGAAAGGCGGCATAACGACAGCCCATTCGGTCCTCGAGCCGTCGACAGCGACGCGGCGTGTGGCGGGGACGATCGTGATCGTCTACGCGGTCATGACGATGGTGCCGCTGCTCTGGATCGTGCTGACCGCGTTCAAGACGCCAATGGATTCGATCAGCTACCCGCCGAAGATCGTCTTTCAGCCGTCGATCGAGGGCTTCTGCAATCTCTTCACCACCCGCTCGCGGCAGACGCAGGAGTATCTGGACAGCCTGCCGGCGCCGAACGGCACGTGCGAGGCGATCGCGCGCGATCGCAGCATGGTGGTCGTCTCCGAATCGAAGTTCGTGCCGCGTTTCTGGAACTCGATCGTCATCGCGTTCGGATCGACGGCGCTTGCCGTCGCGCTCGGCACACTCGCGGCCTACGGCTTCTCGCGCTTCAAGGTGCCGCTCAAGGACGATCTGCTCTTCTTCATCTTATCGACACGGATGATGCCGCCGATCGCGGTCGCCATCCCGATCTTCCTCATGTACCGGGAGCTCGGGCTGTCCGACACAAAGCTCGGGATGATCCTGCTCTATACCGCCGTCAACGTCTCGCTCGCCGTCTGGCTGCTCAAGGGGTTCATCGACGAGATCCCGCGCGAGTACGAGGAGGCCGCGATGATCGACGGCTACACGCGGTTGCAGGCCTTTCGGAAAGTGGTGCTGCCGCAAGCGGCAACCGGCATCGCCGCCACCGCCATCTTCTGCCTGATCTTCGCCTGGAACGAGTACGCGTTCGCCGTGCTGCTGACCTCGGGCGATGCGCAGACCGCGCCGCCGTTCATCCCGATCATCATCGGCGAGGGTGGCCAGGATTGGCCCGCCGTCGCGGCCGGCACGACGCTGTTCCTCATTCCGATCGTCGTGTTTACGGCCTTGCTCAGGAAGCATCTCTTGCGCGGCATCACGTTCGGAGCAGTGCGTAAATGAGCGAGCACGCGATCGACAAGATTGACAGATCCGGTCAGGAGAGCGCGCGGGAGCGGGAGGCGCCGCGCTGGTCTCCGCGCGCGATTGCGGAGAATGTCGCGACCCTGATCATCACCGTCGGCGTCATCATGCTGATGCAGCCGTTTTCTCTGACGCTGTACGGCTACTCACTGGTCGTGACGCTCACGGGCACGGTGTTGTTCATCGTCGGCTCGAAGCTGCCGGAGTGAGCGATGGCCGAAATCCGCGTCGATGACCTGAAGAAAACGTTCGGAGAGTTCGTTGCGGTCAAGGAGAGCAGCTTCACCGTCAACGACGGCGAGTTCTTTTGCCTCCTCGGTCCCTCCGGTTGCGGCAAGACGACGACGCTGCGCATGATCGCGGGGCTCGAGCTTCCGACGTCCGGCACCATCCGGCTCGCGGGCGAGGATGTGACGTTCAAGCGAGCGTCCGAGCGCGACATCGCCATGGTGTTCCAGCTCTTTGCGCTCTACCCGCACATGAGCGTCCGGCAGAACATCGCCTATCCGCTGGCGAATATCGGCATGCCCAAGGCGGAGATCCGCAGCCGGGTCGAGGAGGCGGCGCGCATGCTGCGAATCACGCATCTACTCGACAAACGCGTTGGCGGTCTGTCGGGTGGTGACCGTCAGCGCGTCGCGCTCGGGCGCGCCATCGTTCGCCAGCCGAAAGCCTTCATGATGGACGAGCCCTTGGGGGCGCTCGACAGCGAGTTCCGCCACGAGATGTGCGGCATGCTGAGGGCGCTGCACAACCGGCTCAGGGCGACGACGGTCTACGTCACGCACGACCAGCTCGAGGCGATGGCGATGGGCGATAAGATCGCCGTGATGAACAACGGGGCGATCGAGCAGCTCGCATCGCCGCAAGAGATCTACGACCGCCCGGCAACCCTGTTCGTCGCCGATTTCATCGGTCAGCCGTCGATGAATCTGCTGCCGTTCAGCGGCCGACTCACCAAGGGGGAAACGGCCATCTCGCTGGCTGGCGGGCCTCAGAAAATCCCCGAGATACGCGAGGAGAGTGGCGCGGCGAGCTGGGTTCTCGGTGTCAGGCCCGAGTGCGTTTCGCTCGTCGATGAGGGAGCCATCCGGGGCGAGGTGTATGGGTCGGAATATCTCGGCACGACGCAGATCGTTGCGGTGAAGACGGACGGCGGGTTGGTCCGCGCGCGCCTGCCCGCGACGATGCCGGTGACGGAGGGCCAGAACGTCGGTCTCGCTTTCCGGCCGGAGCGATTGTCGATCTTCGATGCCACGACAGGCAAGGCGCTGCGGACCGCGCTCCATGACGGGGTGCATCATGGCTGATGTCGCTCTCTACAACGTCACGAAACGGTTCCGCGACGTTACGGCCGTCGCCGACCTTTCGCTTTCGATCGCAGACGGAGAGTTCGTGGCGCTGCTCGGGCCGACCGGCGTCGGCAAGACCAGCACGCTGCGCCTCGTCGCGGGATTGGATGCGGCCGACACGGGCAGGATCGAGATCGGCGGCTGCGACGTGACGAGCTTCCCTCCCGCCGCCCGCGACGTCGCTTTCGTATTCCAGCAGTATTCGCTCTATCCCCATATGAGCGTTTTCGACAACCTCGCCTTTCCCTTGCGCTCGCCCCTGCGGCCGATGCCCGAGGAGCAAATCCGCGCCCGCGTCACCGAAATCGCCCGGCTGCTGCGTATCGACGACAAACTCGACAATGCCGCGACGCGGCTTTCCGGCGGTCAGATGCAGCGCGTCGCCATAGGCCGGGCCCTCGTCCGCAAGCCTGCGATCTATCTCATGGACGAGCCGCTCTCGTCGCTCGATGCCAAATTGCGCTCGGAGCTGCGGCTCGAGTTGAAGCACATCCAGCGCGATCACGGCGCCACCATCCTTTACGTCACCCACGATCAGATCGAGGCCATGACGATGGCGACGCGCATCGGCGTGCTCGAGGCAGGGCGGCTCGTCCAGGTCGGCACGCCGCGCCAGATTTACGAGGATCCGGCTTCGACCTATGTCGCGACCCGCCTCGGCAGCCCGCCGATCAATCTCGTGCCGCGATC
>JAEZHL010000378.1 GCA_023416575.1 Pseudomonadota bacterium | reverse complement strand
GTCCTCGCTCATCCCTCTCGTCCCGCGGCCCCTGTTCGCTTCGCTCCGGACACGGCCCGGAATGCTCCGCGACCCTGGCCCGCCGCTTGCGGGTTCCGCTCCTGCTCCTGAGCGGGTGAGCCGTTTGCTGCCTCAGCAACTCACTTCAGGCAGAAGGCCGACAATCGGAAGCGAGGACGAACTCGGCAACAGATAGTGTTCACGGGAGAAATGATGGGATGACGTTCGACCGACGTACCTTTCTGAGGACAGCCATTGTTGCGGGCGCCGCAGCCGTCTCTAGCGGTCGCGCACTGGCGCAAACGCCAACTGGTACGCAAGCCCGGAACATCGTGCTCGTGCATGGCCTGTTCGCCGACGGCTCCTCCTGGTCCGAGGTGATCCCGCTTCTCCAGGCCCAGGGGCTCAACGTCACCTCGGTTCAAAATCCTCTGACGACCCTGCCGGACGCCGTCGCGGCCGCCCGGCGCGTGCTGGACAGGCAGGACGGACCGACAGTCCTCGCGGGGCACAGCTTCTCGGGGATGATCGTGACCGAGGCAGGCGTTCATCCCAGTGTTTCCGCGCTGGTCTATGTCGCAGCGCGGGCGCCCGATGCCGGAGAAGACTACAGCGCGCTCGCGGCGAAGTTCCCGGCGGCACCCGCCAGCGCCGGCATTGTCTTCGATGGCGATGAAGGGCGGTTGAGCGAGGAGGCATTCCTGCGCGATTTCGCCGGAGATCTGCCCGAGGCGAAGGCAAAGGTGCTCTTTGCCGTCCAAGAGCCATTCCGCAAGGAGCTGCTCCTCGGACGCACGACCAACGCCGCCTGGCGCAGCAAGCCGAGCTACTATGCGGTCTCGACCGAGGATCGAACGATCAACCCCGACCTGCAGCGCTTCATGGCGAAACGCATGAACGCGAAGACGATCGAGCTCAAGTCGAGCCATCTTTCGCTCATCTCACATCCAGGTGCGATCGCGCAGTTGATCCGGGAAGCGGCAGGGCAGGCCTGAAGGGGGGAGGGTGTGGTCGATACTGCGCTGCTGAGCGCGGGTGCTCTCTGAGGAGCATGCCCATCATGGGGCTTAGGTGGGCTGGTCAGGCTGAGCTGACAGGAAGATGGCTCCGCGGGTAGGATTCGAACCTACGACCAACCGGTTAACAGCCGGTTGCTCTACCGCTGAGCTACCGCGGAATGCTCATCTTCGGAGCGGGTCATTAGCAGAAAGGATCGGCGCCTGCTAGCCCTTTCCGCTCTTTCGTCGCGCTCATGTGACAATGGCGGTGGATAGGTGAATTCTGTGGCGGTCGGTGTTCAGTTCCGCTAGGAGTGCGCGGCCCTTCTGTGCTGAACTGGAGGGCGGTCTGGGCCGCCGCAGCCCCGCGACCTGGATCCGGCGCTGCGGGGGGACTGCGCGACGGCCGGAACAAGAGCATGGACACATTCGTCTTTTTCGCGGTGCTGGCCGCGGCCGTCTTCCACGCGGGCTGGAATGCTCTCCTCAAGGTCAAGCTCGAGCCTCTGACCACCATCTCCCTCATCTCGGTGGCCTGTGGCGTCGTCGTTGTGCCGGCTGTGTTCTTTGTCGGCTTGCCCGAGCTTGCGGCGTGGCCCTACATCGGCATGTCACTGGCGCTGCACCTCGTCTATTACATCGCCCTTGCCGAGGCCTATAGGTTCGGAGACCTGTCGCAGGTCTATCCGATCGCGCGCGGGACGGCGCCGCTGATCACGGCGCTGGGCGGCAGCTTCTGGCTGGGCGAGCCGCTCGGCCTCACGGGCTGGCTCGGCGTCATCCTGCTCGGGGCGGGCATCATGACGCTGTCATTGCGCCGGCGCGGCGCGGGCATCGACAGCTTCCACGGGCGGTCAGTCGGATTCGCGCTGCTCACGGCCTTGACGATCGCGGCTTATACGCTCGTCGACGGCACGGGCGGGCGCATCGGGCCGTCGCCGGCGGCTTACATCGTCTGGCTGTTCCTGCTCGACGGCCTCATGATGGGGATCTTCGGCATGATCCGCATGCCGGGAGCCATGATCCAGGGCGCCAAGTCCTCGTGGCCGCTGGTGCTCGCTGGCGGAGCGCTTTCGACCGCAGCCTATGCCATCGCGATCTGGGCCATGACGGTGGCGCCGATCGCGCTCGTCGCGGCCCTGCGCGAGACCAGCGTGCTGTTCGCCGCGCTGATCGGCATCGTGTTCCTGCGCGAGCCCGTGTACGCGCTGCGGATCGTGGCCGGGTGCGTGGTGCTCGCCGGCATCGTTCTGCTGCGCGTGCGATGAGCGTCCGTCATTGTGAACGACGGCTTCGGTAAGCCACCGAAGCCGGTCGCATCCTAGGCGGGCCGCTCGCTGCTGGGGGCCAGAGATGGCTCGTGGGCGGCATGCTCATCCCGGCTCTCCTCGCGCTTCTTGTCACGCAGCCGGCTCTCGCGCAGCTCGCCCGCAGCCTCAAGGATCGGGTAGGCGACGGCGGTCAGGTGCGAGTTGATGCGCTTCAGGTCGCGGATGATGTCGAGGTGGATCGAGCTGGTCTCGATCGACTCGGCGCGGCCTGCCTTGAGCCGGGCGAAATGCCGGTCGGCAGCCTCGAACTCCTTGGCCCGCATCGTCGTCTTCTCGAGCAGCAGCCGGCGCGCCAGCGTGACGTCGCGTGTCGCGAAGACGTTGAGCGCGAGCCGCATGTTGTCGACCACCTGGCC
This sequence comes from Pseudomonadota bacterium, assembly GCA_023416575.1. GTDB lineage: Bacteria > Pseudomonadota > Alphaproteobacteria > Rhizobiales > Hyphomicrobiaceae > ZC4RG25. The sequence continues at coordinate 22,447 of JAEZHL010000378.1, read as the reverse complement.
GTGGAAGCGCTTCAGCTCGGCCATGCCCTCCGGCGAGAACGAGTAGCGCTTCTTGATCTTCTTGGCCGCGAGATCCATCAGGTTCTTATCGATGATGTCGCCGATGTGCTCGAGGTTGGTGGTGAACGTCAGAATCTCGACGTAGTGGCGCGATTCCGCATCGTCCATCTCGGTCTTCGAGGCGCGGATCAGGTAGAGCTTGATGGCCTCGTGCAGCGCGTCGACATCGTCGTCGGCCTTCTCGAGCTCCTTGACCACCTTGAGGTCCTGGCCCTCGATGGCCACGAGCGACTTGCGCAGCATCTCGAGGACGATGTGACCGACGTGCAGCGTCTCGCGCATGGCGCAGCCGAGAGCCTCCGAAGGCGTGTCGAGAACATTCGCCTCGAGGTGCTGGGCAACAGCCCGGCCCTGCGGCTGCTCCGGTGTCGGCAGCAGCCACGTCACGAAGCGGGCCAGCGGTGTGAGCAGCGGCAGGAAGACGAGCGCGACGAAGATATTGAATGCCGTATGGAAGTTGAGCACGAGGCGGCCGGGATCGCTGCTGACATGCTCGAGGAGCGGCACGACCCAGCTCAGGAATGGCACCATCATGATGCCGACCAAGCCGCGCGCGATCAGATTGCCGAACGGCACCCGGCGTGCGGCGACGGGCGAGCCGGTGAGGGCGGTCAGCGGCGCGATCGCGCCGCCGAGATTGGCGCCGAGCACCATGGCAACCGCCAGCACGGGACCGATCACGCCACCGGCGGCGAGTGACAGCACCAGCAGCACGACGGCGAGGCTCGAATGGGCGAACCACGTCAGAAGAGCGGAGACCAGCACGGCGAGCGCCGGCTCGGTGCCGAGCGCGGCGAGCACGACTGCCACCGTCGGGCTCTCGCGCAGTGCGCCGGATACGGTGCCCAGTACGCTGAGAGCCAGCAGCATGAGGCCGAGCCCGATTGCGATGCGGCCGACGTTCTTCGCGCGATCATCCTGGGAGGCGCTGAACAGCACGACGCCGCTGACCATCGCGATGGTCCACAGCCACTTGATATCGAAGGCGAAGATCTGGGCGACGAGGGTCGTGCCGACGTCCGCTCCGAGCATGATCGCCAGAGCAACGGGCAGTGTAACCAATCCGCGACCGGCGAAGGAGGCGAGCAGCAGCGCCGTCGCCGTGGCACTCTGAAGGATTCCAGCTACGCCGATGCCGGCGCCAAAGGCGACAACGCGGTTCTTGGATGCCTTATTGAGGATGCTGCGGAGCGCCGCTCCGAAAGCACGTGTCAAACCTGTACGGACCAGGCGCACGCCCCAGAGGAGGAGCGCGACCCCGCCCAACAACGTCAGGAGCACCTCGCTTCCAGCCATTTTCTTCTTTTTCTCCGATTAGAATCGCGCAGCGATCAATCAAATCCGCCAATCGTGGCACTGTCGCGAAACAGCAAGCATACTCCTCCTTTTTCGGGAAACCTAGTGCCCGCCCCTGAAGTTCGCTTGGCAGCGACGGTGAGCTGGGAGAATGGACTTCCGGAAACGGTTAAAGACACACGAACCGCACATGGGCCGCTTCGGGCTGAGAGATCCGGGTGCTGTAATTAGAGTTATCGCGCCCGTCAGGTGGCGGAATTTTCGCCGTCGGTGAGCCACCCATTCTGCACTGCGAGCCGGCGCGCCGTCTCGAGGAACTTCGGCACGGCGCCGAGGCTTCGGCGCTCGGCGAGGCAGATCACATATTCGGCGACCGCCACATCGGCCCCGACGATACGAACGGCGGTGAGGCGAAGATCCTGCCCGACCTCGCTGGCGAACGCGAGCCCGACACCGAACCCGGCGGCGACAGCCTCGCCCACTGCTTCGCGCGTGCCGACGTCGAACACCTGCCCGGTCCGGATGTCCTCCGCGGCCAGCCGCGCCTCGGCGACCTCGCGCGTGATCGAGCCGCGCTCCCGCACGACGAGGTCTCGGCCGGCGAGATCGTTGAGCCGCGCCCGCTTGCGACTGGCCAGCGGGTCCTTGCTGTTGACGATCAGCACGAGCCTGTCCTGGCGGATCATGGTCGAGAACAAGCGCTGATCGGTGGTCGGCCGCGCCATCACGCCGACATCGGCGCCGCCGGACAGTACGCGCGTCATAACGGCGGCGGAATTGTCGATATGGAGCGAAAAGCTGAGCGATGTCGTGGTCTTCTTCAACTCCGCCAGGATCGGCAGGACATGCACGGCACTGTCGGCGGCAACCCGCAAGTGTCCGCGACCCGGCGGGCGGCTTTTGGCGAGGAGCCGCTCGGCCTCATCCATGGAATCGGCAAGCTTGCGCGTCGCTGCAAACAATTGCTCACCCGCCGCCGTCAGGCGAACGCCGCGGCCGCCCCGCTCGAACAGCGACACGCCGGCGGACTGTTCCAGCGCGCGCACCTGGGCGGACAGCGTCGGCTGGCTGACACCGGCAAGCCGTGAGGCGATTGTAAAACTGCCGACCGTGGCGACGCGATGAAACGCGAGCACGTGCGTGAGATTCATTGATTTCGTCTATGGCTCCAATCGAAGGGGTATATTGGATCAATAGATTGGAACACGCTAGTGTTGGCTGCAAAAGAGCTTCCATGACCGGAAGCCCAACAGGCCAATTCGATCGGAGACCTCAATTCATGGTCGGCACACGCGCGCTTTCTGAAACCGGCGATCCGCTTCTCCTCACGCCGGGGCCTCTCACCACCTCGAAATCGGTGAAGGAGGTCATGGTGCACGACTGGGGCTCACGTGATTCCACCTTCCTGCGGATCAATAAGGAAGTCCTCGAGTTGCTGCCGGCGATCGCGAACGCCAGCGGCACGCACGTGACGGTGCCGATGCAGGGCTCTGGCACCTTCGCCGTCGAGGCGATGCTGACGACCTTCATCCCGCGGTCGGGCAAGGTGCTGCTGCTCGTCAACGGCGCTTACGGCCATCGCGCAAAGCGCATCTGCGACATCGCCGGCCGCGCGTCGATTGTGCACGAAACGCCGGAGGACACGCTGCCCGACCTCGCCGAGGTCGACCGCATTCTCGCCAATGACCCGTCGATCACGCACGTCTTCGTCGTGCAGTGCGAGACGACGAGCGGCATCCTGAACCCGGTTGTCGAGGTCGGCGCCATCGCCGAGCGGCACGGGCGGCGGCTGCTGATCGATGCCATGAGCGCATTCGGCGCTCTGCCGCTCGATGCAAGCAAAGTCAGCTTCGATGCCGTGGCGGCGTCATCGAACAAGTGCATCGAAGGCGTGCCGGGCCTCGGGTTCGTCATCGCCCGCGAGACCGCGATTGCCGAGTGCAAGGGCAACGCCACCACGCTGGTGCTCGATCTCCACGACCAGTGGCAGAACTTCGCGAAGACGGGCCAGTACCGCTTCACGCCGCCGATCCATGTCATCGTCTCGTTCCATCAGGCCCTGATGGAGTTCCAGGCGGAAGGCGGGCAGCCGGGCCGTGGCGGACGCTACTCCGAGAACTGCCGCATCCTGATCGAAGGTATGCGTGAGTTGGGCTTCGCGCCGCTGCTGCCTGCCGAGCTGCAGGCGCCGATCATCATCACCTTCCATATGCCGAAGAACCCGAAGTTCGTCTTCCAGACGTTCTACGACGCGCTCAAGGATCGGGGATATGTGATCTATCCCGGCAAGCTCACCGTCGCGGACAGCTTCCGCATCGGCTGCATCGGCCGGCTCAATGCTGATCACATGCGCGGCGCCCTGGCCGCAGTGGCGGATGTGTTGAAAGAAATGGGTATTTCCAGCCTGAAGTCTGCAGCCTGAGGAGAGAAGCATTATGAACGACAACAATTCCAATGGCGCTGCCCGTCAGGTGATCTGCAACGGCCGCGGTTATAGCTTCCCCAAGGCCCCGACTGTCGTCGTCTGCCTCGACGGCTCGGAGCCCGGCTACATCGAGGAGACGATCAAGGCCGGCCGTGCGCCGACCTTCGCGCGCTTCATGCGCGATGGCGCCAGCCTCCTCGCCGATAGCGTCATTCCGAGCTTTACCAACCCCAATAACCTGTCGATCATCACCGGCCGGCCCCCGGCGGTGCACGGGATTGCCGGCAACTTCTTCTGGGATACCGCGGCCCGGACGGAAGTCATGATGAACGACCCGAAGTTTCTGCGGGCGCCGACGATCCTCAAGGAGTTCCACGCCGCCGGCGCCAAGGTGGCCATGGTGACCGCGAAGGACAAGCTGCGCCTCTTGCTGTCGAACGGCCTCGACTATGGCACGGGCCGCGCGATCGCGTTCTCGTCCGAGCGCGCCGACAAGGCGACGAAGGAGGCCAACGGCATCGACAACGTGCTCGATTTCGTCGGCCTGCCGCTTCCGGATGTCTATTCGGCGAACCTGTCGGAGTTCATCTTCGCGGCTGGCGTGAAGCTGATGCAGACGTTCCGGCCGGACGTGATGTACCTCTCGACCACCGACTACATCCAGCACAAGGCCGGTCCGGGAACCCAGGTCGCCAACGACTTTTATGCCATGATCGACGGCTACCTCGATCAGCTCGACAAGGCCGGCGCCATCATCGTCGCAACTGCCGACCACGGCATGAACGACAAGCATCTGGCGGACGGCTCGCCTGACGTCATCTACCTGCAGACGCAGTTTGACGCCTGGCTCGGCAAGGATGCGGCCCGGGTCATCCTGCCGATCACCGACCCGTACGTCGCCCACCACGGTGCGCTCGGCTCGTTCGCGACGGTGCACATCCCGGAGGATGCATCGCTGCCGGATCTGCTCGGCCGCTTGCGCAGCATCGAGGGTGTCGAGCTGGCCTGCAGCAAGGCGGAAGCGTGCGAGCGCTTCGAGCTGCCGCCGGATCGCATCGGCGACATCGTGGTCATCTCGACGAAGCATAAGGTGCTCGGCACCGCGGCGGAGAAGCACGACCTGTCCGGTCTGGACGAGCCGCTGCGCTCGCACGGCGGCCTCACCGAGCAGCGGGTGCCGATGATCTCTAACCGGAAGGTGTCGCTGCCGGCCGGGCGCAACCTGCGCAACTTCGACGTCTTCGACGTCGCCCTGAACCATGTGGTTTGAGGCGCACGGCTCAAAGGACAATCATCCCGGCGCTCGTCGCCGGGATCCACATGCTCGCGCTCTCCGGCGGTGGCGGTGAGCAGGATCCCGGGCGCAAAGCCCGGGATCGCATTCGAAGAATGAAGTTGGATTTTCGGGTGCTGGAGCGCCCCCATATGTCGGGAGATGAATTAAATGCAGGACCAGGTGAAAAAGCCGAAGCTGCCCACAGCGGCGCACGAGAAAATGCGCATCGCGGGCAAGCTGGTCGATGCGGACGAGCGGCTCGAGGTCTTCAATCCCTACACGGGAGAGGTCGTCGGCACGGTGCCTGCGGCCCGGCCGGAGCAGGTCGCTGAGGCGTTCCGCATCGGCAATGACTACAAGTCGAAGCTGACGCGCTACGACCGCCAGAAGATCCTGACCCGGACGGCGGAAATTCTCGCATCGCGCCGGGAAGAGATCGCGCATCTCATCACGGCCGAGTCGGGGCTGTGCCTCAAGGACTCCCTCTATGAGGTCGGCCGCGCCTACGACGTCTATCTGCTCGCGGGGCAGATGGCGATCCGGGACGACAGTGAGGTCTATTCCTGCGATATCACTCCCCACGGGAAGGCGCGCCGCATCTACACCTCGCGCACGCCCGTCCTCGGCTGCATCTCGGCGATCACGCCGTTCAACCATCCGTTGAACATGATCAGCCACAAGATCGCGCCGGCCATCGCCACCAACAACCGCGTCGTGGCGAAGCCGACCGAGCTGACGCCGCTGACCGCCCTGCTGCTGGCCGACATCCTCTATGAGGCGGGCCTGCCGCCGGAGATGCTGTCGATCGTGACCGGCAATCCGCGGACCATGGGCGATGCCATGATCACCGACCCGCGCGCGGATATCGTCACGTTCACGGGAAGCGTCAAAGTCGGCAAGTACATCTCGGAGAAGGCCGGCTACAAGCGCGTCGTTCTTGAACTCGGCGGCAACGATCCGCTGATCGTCATGGAGGATGCGGACCTCGACAAGGCGGCGGAGCTCGCCGTGCAGGGCGCGACCAAGAACTCCGGCCAGCGCTGCACTGCGGTGAAGCGCATTCTCGTGGTCGAGGCTGTCGCCGACGAATTCGCCGAGCTCGTGCTCGCCAAGGCGAAGAAGCTGAAGTCCGGCGATCCGATGGACCCGGCAACAGATATCGGCACCGTCATCCACGAAGGCGCGGCGAAGCAGTTCGAAGCACGCGTCAACGCGGCGGTCGAAGCCGGCGCGAAGCTACTGCATGGCAATGACCGCAGGGGAGCGCTCTTCCCGGCCACCGTCGTCGACCATGTGCCGTACGACTGCGAGCTGGTGAAGGAAGAGACCTTCGGCCCAGTCATCCCCATCATCCGCTGCCCGAACGATATCGCGGATGTGATCCGGATCTCCAACTCGACGGCATTCGGTTTGTCGTCGGGTGTCTGCACCAACCGGCTCGACTACATCACCCGCTTCATCAATGAGCTCGACGTCGGAACCGTGAACGTCTGGGAGGTCCCGGGCTACCGTATCGAGATGTCGCCGTTCGGTGGCATCAAGGACTCGGGCCTCGGCTACAAGGAAGGCGTGTGGGAAGCCATGAAGAGCTACACCAACGTCAAGACCTACTCGCTGCCCTGGCCGCAAGGTTGAGTAGGGCTCTGGTCTACTCCAATAAGTAGTTTCGCGAGGGAGTCGATGGTGAGAGGCGAAAGCACGCGTCAGCGCGATTGCGGCAGCCTCTCACCGCTCGTTCACGGGACCTTCCTGGGCGAACTGTCGCCCTCAACTGCTCGCGGATTAGGCACTGCTAGCCTGCTTATTTCGCTAGCCAAAATTCGTCGGATGAGATTTTCTAACTGGGTTCTGAAAATACAGCATCGGGCTCAGATGCAAGATCAATGGCATTGGCAGATGGCCGCTTGTGTTGGCGGCTCAAGTGCTTACAAGCTGCTCGTGTCATCAAAGATTCATAAGAACTGAGCACGTCTGAGAAAGGCCGCCCGCCTGGGCAGGCTGTCCAGGCAGTGTCTATTTTGCAAACGGAGGGAGATCGATACTATGAAACGTCTGGTAATGGGGTTTGCCGCCTGCGCGGCGATGCTGATGGCCGGGATGCCGGCTCAGGCACAGAAGACACAGCTGACAATCTATACGGCGCTGGAAAACGACCAGCTCGGGCCGGTCAAGGCGGCGATCGAGAAGGCCGTTTCCGGGGTCGAGGTGGTCTGGGTTCGCGACTCGACTGGCGTCATCACGGCGCGCTTCCTCGCCGAGAAGGACAATCCGCGCGCCGACTTGGTGATGGGCCTCGCGGCGACGTCGCTCCTGGTGTTCGAGAAGCAGGGGCTGCTTGAGACCTACAAGCCGAAGGGCGTCGAGGCGCTGAAGGAAGTTTTCCGCGATACCAAGGAGCCCTACACCTGGACGGGTATGGACGCCTATCTCGGTGTGATCTGCTTCAACACGGCCGAGGCGGCGAAGGATAAGATTGCCACGCCAGCTTCGTGGAAGGACCTCACCAAGCCTGAGTTCAAAGGCAAGCTGGTCATGCCGCATCCGGCCTCCTCCGGTACCGGATACCTCACCGTCGGCGCATGGCTGCAGCTGATGGGCGAGGAAGAGGGTTGGAAGTTCATGGATGCCCTCCATGAGAACATGGCAATCTATACCCATTCGGGCAGCGCTCCGTGCGTGCAGGCCGCCAAGGGTGAGCGCGTGGCCGGCATTGCACTCGACATGCGCGGCGCCTCTGAGAAGTCGAAAGGCGCACCGATTGAGGTCATCGTTCCCACCGAGGGCACCGGCTGGGAGATGGAGGCGGCTGCCATCGTGAAGGGCAGCAAGAACGTCGAGCTTGCCAAGAAGGTCGCGGACTGGATTGCGACCAAGGAAGCCAACGAGCTGTACGGCAAGACCTATGCCGTCGTCGCTTACCCTGGCGCCGCCAAGTATCCGCCCAACTATCCGGCCAAGGCCGAGGAGCGGATGATCAAGAACGACTTCACCTGGATGGCCGAGAACCGCGAGCGCATCCTGAAGGAGTGGTCGAAGCGCTACGAGAGCAAGGCCGCTCCCAAAAACTGAACCAGATCGTGGGCGGCCAGGATTGTTGCGGGCCGCCCTTTCTTTGTCTCGCTTAGTTGAATGAGGTTGTCATATGCTGCAGACGCTTGAACGGAGCACATCGGAGCATCCAACGGACGAATCCCGTGCGCGGCCTGTGCATCTGAGCATCAGCAATCTCATCAAGAAGTACGGGGCATTCACCGCGCTCAAGTCTGTCTCGCTCGATGTCTACGCCGGCGAGCTGATTTGCTTCCTCGGTCCTTCCGGTTGCGGCAAGACCACGTTGCTGCGGGCGGTTGCTGGTCTCGACATGCAGGACCAGGGGCGGATCGAGATGGGTGGGCGCGACGTTTCCCACCTGCCACCTTCCGCGCGTGACTTCGGCATCGTCTTCCAGTCCTACGCGCTGTTTCCCAATCTGACCGTCGCCGCCAATGTCGGCTACGGGCTGGTCAACCGGCGGATGTCGCGGGCAAAGGTCGAGGCTCGGGTGAATGAGCTGCTCGAGCTCGTCGGCCTGCCCGACCAGGGATCGAAGTATCCGGCTCAGCTCTCCGGCGGCCAGCAGCAGCGCGTTGCACTGGCGCGCGCGCTGGCAACGTCGCCATCGCTGTTGCTGCTCGATGAGCCGCTGTCCGCGCTCGATGCGCGCGTGCGCGTGCGTCTCCGGGACGAGATCAAAGCACTGCAGCGCCGGCTCGGCGTCACCACCATCCTGGTGACTCACGACCAGGAAGAGGCGCTCGCGATGGCGGATCGCATCGTCGTCATGAACCATGGCGTCATCGAGCAGGTCGGCACGCCGGAGGAGGTTTACGGCAGCCCCGCAACCGCGTTCGTTGCCGACTTCATCGGCACGATGAACTTCATCGACGCCGAGATTTCGGGTCCTGAGCATGCCCGGATCGGCGGCGTGCAGCTGCGGTGCGCCAGCGTCGGCGGACGGTCCAGCGGCGCGCGCGTCAAGCTGGGGCTAAGGCCGGAAGAAATGCGTGTGCGCGGCATCGAGGCCGGCACCGAGAATCAGCTCTCCACCCGCGTCGTGCTGCTCGACTATCTCGGCGCCTTCTGCCGGGCGACGCTGGAGACGGACGCTGCTCCCGGCGTCCAGCTCGTCGCCGACTTCTCCGCCAATGCCATGCGCGATCTGGCGATCGCCGAGGGCCAACCGCTGACGATCGCGCTCCCGGCCGAATCCCTGCGTGTCTTCTCCCGTGAGGAGCGGGCCAACGTATGACAGCGGCTGCGGCCCTCGGTTCTGCCCCGGCGCGGCGGATGTCGCGCGAAGACTGGGTGATGCGGATCGGTATCACCCTCCTCATCATCGTGCTGGCCATCACCATCGCCACGCCGCTGGGGCTGCTGCTCTTCAAGAGCTTCCAGGACGACGGCAAGTTCGTCGGCCTCGCCAACTACGTGACGTACTTCTCGACGCCGACTCTCGTAGCGTCGATCTGGAACAGCCTATTCGTCGCCTTCACCGCGACGGTCATCGTCCTGCCGCTGGCGTTCACCTACGCCTATGCGCTGACCCGCAGCTGTGTGCCGTTCAAGAGCCTGCTCACGGCGGTGGCGATGCTGCCCATCTTCGCGCCGTCGCTGCTGTCGGCCATTTCACTCATCTACATCTTCGGCAATCAGGGGTTCCTGAAGGAGCTGTTGATGGGGGCGTCGATCTACGGCCCCATCGGCATCCTGATGGCGCAGGTGTTCTACTGCTTCCCGTTCGCCGTGCTGATCCTGGTGACCGCCCTGTCGCTCGCAGACGGGCGCCTTTATGAGGCCGCCAACGCACTCGGCACCTCGAATTGGCGAGTGTTCTGGACTGTCACCGTGCCGGGCATCAAGTACGGCCTCGTCAGTACCGGGTTCCTCGTTTTCACCCTTGCGATCACTGATTTCGGCATCGCCAAGGTCATCGGCGGCCAGTTCAACGTGCTGGCCACGGACGCCTACAAGCAGGTCGTCGGCCAGCAGAATTTCGAAATGGGCGCCGTGGTCGGATTCATCCTGCTGGTGCCGGCGGTGGTTGCCTTCGCCGTCGATCGCCTGATCCAGCGCAAGCAAGTGGCGTTGCTGTCGGCGCGCGCCGTGCCACTCGAGCCCAAGCCGGTGCGTGGACGGGACTTGGCGCTTCTCGCCTACTGCTGCGTCGTCGGAGCGCTCATCATCGCCATCCTCGGCGTGGCGGTTTGGGCGTCGTTCGTGACGTACTGGCCGTACAACCTTTCGCTCAGCCTGCGCAACTACAACTTCGGCGAGTTCGATAACGCGGGTTGGGAGACGTACTTCAACTCCGTGAAGATGGCGACGCTCGCCGCGGTGCTCGGAACGACCTTCGTTTTCGTCGGCGCCTACCTGACGGAAAAGGGGCAGGGCTTTCGCGCCGGTCGCGCGCTCGCTCATCTGCTTGCGATGCTGCCGATGGCAGTTCCGGGGCTGGTCATAGGCCTCGCTTATGTCTTCTTCATCAACGCGCCGTGGAACCCGCTGAATGTGTTCTATGGGACGTTGCTGGTGCTGGCGGTCAACACCATCGCCCACTTCTATACGGCCGCGCACATCACCGCGGTGACGGCGTTGAAGCAGATTGACAATGAATTCGAGTCGGTCTCGGCGTCGCTCAAAGTGCCGTTCTGGCGCACGTTCCGCCGCGTGACGGTTCCGATCTGCATGCCGGCGATCCTCAACATCGCCGTCTACATGTTTGTGAACGCGATGACGACCGTGTCGGCCGTGATCTTCCTCTACGGGCCATCGACCAAGCTCGCTTCCGTGTCGATCGTGCACATGGACGAGGCGGGCTTTACGGCTGGTGCGGCAGGCATGGCGACGATGATCGTGCTGACGGCGCTCGGCGTGAAGCTGCTCCACATTTCGCTCGATCGGCTCGTGTTCGGCAAGCTGCAGGCGTGGCGGAAGCGGTAAGCGGCTGGCGGGGACCGCAGCATGATCGAGGGCCTCAGCCATTTGACTTTCACCGTTCGGGACCTCGACGCGCCACTTGCCTCGCGCGCTGATTGCAACGACCTCGAACGCGACACCGGCACGCTGGACGAGCGGCCAGCGCGTCAGTCCAAAGGAAGATAAGTCATGGCCAGTGACGGGCATATCGCCCAGTCCGAGAGCGACACCAATCTGACTGGCCGCCGCGCCGCCTGGCAGGAGAGGACGCTCGATGACGGCACGCGCGCGCTGCTTGCCCGGGACGAGCAGCACTTTCTGCGCCAGTCGGTATCGACGCCGTGTCTCAACGCGATCGCCAAGGCCGAAGGCATCTGGATCGAGGATGTCAGTGGTCGGCGCTATATGGACTTCCACGGCAACAACGTCCACCACATCGGCTATGGCCACCCGCGCCTGAAGCGCGCCATCGCCGAGCAGATGGACAAGCTGCCGTTCGCGCCGCGCCGTTATGCCTGCGAGGAGGCGGTGGCGCTCGCCGCAAAGCTGGGCGAGATCGCGCCGGGACCGCTGTCCAAGGTGCTGTTCACCACCGGCGGCTCGGACGCCAACGAGGTGGCCATCAAGCTCGCGCGCACCGCGACGGGTCGCTTCAAGACGCTGTCGTTCTGGGACAGCTTCCACGGTGCAGGATTTGGCGCCGCTGCATTGTCGGGTGAGGCGCTGTTCCGTTCCGGACCGGCGGCGCCACTCGTGGCGGGCGCGTCGCACGTCGCGCCGTTTGCATGCTACCGCTGCCCGTACGGATACCCGGTCGACGAGCGCGGCCAGCCGCGGCTCGACCTCTGCCAGACCACGTGCGCCCGCATGGTCGACTACGTTCTGTCGCGCGAGGGCGATGTGGCGGCCGTGATCGCGGAGCCGTCGCGCGTCGTGCCCTACCTACCGCCGCCAGGGTTCTGGAAGATCGTGCGCGAGGCCTGCGACCGGCACGGCGCGCTGCTGATCTTCGACGAGATTCCAGCGGGCCTCGGTAAAACCGGCCGCATGTTCGCCTGCGAGCACGATGACGTCGTGCCCGATATTCTCGTGGTCGGAAAGTCTCTAGGCGGCGGCATCCTGCCAATTGCGGCCGTGATTGCGCGGCCGGAACTCGACGTGGGCGGCAGCTGGGCCTTCGGCCATTACACGCACGAGAAGAACCCGGTCACGTGCCGCGCGGCCCTGACCACGATCGAGATCATCGAGGACGAAGGTCTGGTCGAGAACGCGCAGCGCGTTGGCGCATTGGCACTCGATCGACTCGAGACGATGAAGCGCAAGCTGCCGGCGATCGGCGATGTTCGCGGGCGCGGCCTGCTGATCGGCATCGAGCTCGTCAAGGACCGCGCCACGAAGGAGCCGGACAACGATCTTGCCGAGGCGGTCATGTACGCGGCGCTCGACCGGGGCCTGTCGTTCAAGACGACGATGGGCAACGTGCTGACCCTCACGCCTCCGCTGACGGTGACGGCCGATGAGATGCTCCGTGCTCTTGACATTCTGGAGGAGTCCATAGGCTCTATCCGTTGATCCATTTCTCGTCCTCCCGTTATGGGGAGCATCGCTCTGCCGGCGCGTTGCGGGGTGGGGTCGAGCGATGCGGCGATGTTGACGATCTTGGCCACCCAAATCCCCCCGACGAGAGGAGGAATTGTGATGCGTGGGCTGGAGCTACTTGGGAGGATTGAATGGCGGGTAATTTGAGCTTCGAGGAGCTGAAGCTGGCAGTTGCGGCGGGCGAGATCGATACCGTCGTCGTCGCGTTCGCGGACATGCAGGGCCGGCTCATCGGCAAGCGGTTTCAGGCGGAATTCTTCGTCGACGGCGCATGGGAAGAAACCCACGCGTGCGACTATCTCCTGGCCGACGACATCGACATGGAGCCCGTGCCCGGTTACGCTGCTGCGAGCTGGCAGAAGGGCTATGGCGACTTCGTCATGAAGCCCGATCTGGCAACCCTGCGCCGGATTCCGTGGCTCGAAGGCACGGCATTGGTGCTGTGCGACGTGCTCGACCACCATCACCACGACCTGCCGCATTCCCCGCGCCAGATCCTGAAGCGGCAGATCGCGCGGCTCGCCGAGCGCAAGATGCGCGCCTTTTTCGCCTCCGAGCTCGAGTTCTACCTCTTCGACGAGACGTTCGAGAGCGCGATGACGAAGCGCTTCCACGGCCTTAAAACCGCGGGATCTTACATCGAGGACTACCACATCCTGCAGACGACCAAGGAGGAAGGCGTCATGCGCGCCATCCGCAAAGGTCTCCAGGGTGCGGGTATTCCGGTCGAGAACTCGAAGGGCGAATGGGGTCCCGGGCAGGAGGAGATCAACGTCCGCTATGCGGATGCCCTCGAGATGGCCGATCGCCACGTCATCATCAAGAACGGCATCAAGGAGATCGCCTACCTGCAGGGCAAGGCGGTGACGTTCATGTCGAAGTGGCGTTACGATCTCGCCGGCTCCTCGGCGCACGTCCACGCCTCGCTGTGGGACGATGCGGGCAAGAAACCGCTGTTCCTGGACGAGAACGGCGAATACGGCATGTCGAAGCTGATGCGCGCGTTCGTGGCCGGTCAGCTCAAGTATGCGCGGGACATGACCTATTTCCTGGCGCCGTACATAAATTCCTACAAGCGCTTCCAGGCGGGCACGTTCGCGCCGACGAAGGCGGTGTGGAGCCGCGACAACCGCACGGCCGGCTTCCGGCTCTGCGGCGATTACAGCAAAGGCATTCGCATCGAGTGCCGGATCGGCGGCGCCGACCTCAATCCGTATCTGGCCTTCGCCGCTCTCATTGCGGCAGGTCTTGCAGGTATCGACGAGAAACTGGAGCTCGATCCGCCGTTCTCAGGCGATGCCTATGTCGGTGAAGGTATTCCCGAGGTGCCGAAGACGCTGCGCGAGGCGATCGAATGTCTCGACAAGTCGGAGCTGATGCGCGAGGCGCTCGGCAGCGCCGTCGTCGACCATTACGTTCATACGGGCCGCTGGGAGCAGCTCGAGTATGATCGTCGTATCACGGATTGGGAGCTGGCCCGCGGTTTCGAGCGCTACTGATGAGGCGCCTCATCCCGCCGGCGCTGGACGGGATGGGGCGGTTTCGTGCGGCGAGGAGCTTCGGTGCCCCGCGCAGGCTCAGGCTTCCTTGCCGCGCCGAAGCCTGTCGAGGCTCCAGGCGCCGCTGCCCGCAGCAGCGAGATAGAGGAAGACGAAGCAGTAGAGCGCGGCGAGTTCGCCACCATTGAGCAGGGGGAAGAAGCTGCGCGGTGCATGAGCGTAGAAATAGGCAACGGCCGTCATGCCGGAGAGCAGGAACGCAACGGGCCGGGTGAAGAGGCCGAGAATGAGAAGCGGAGCGCCGATGAGCTCGATGACTCCCGCCGCGCCACCCATCGAGAATGGCGAGGCGTTGTTCATCGGACCCGCGGGGAAGTTCAGGAATTTCGTCGTCCCATGCTGCAGCAGCAAGAGACCCGACATGATGCGAAGCACGCCCAAAAGCTGAGATTCGTAGGGACGGAGAAAGTTCATCATCACCTCATCGCCAAATTTAAATTGGCTCACGTCTTGATCCAGGCGGGCGAACATGACCTTCCCGCGCTCGAGACGCGATAGCCTTGTTGCCGCGGGCGACACCCCAACCTCTCACATTGCCGTGAACAGCATTCGACAAACTGTCCTCTAATCCTGGAACGAGCGAACGATGCCCGAAATCCGTTGCATATCTCCCATCGATGGTTGCGAGGTCGCATGCCGCCCCACGGCGAGCGCGGCCGAGATCGAGCGCGCGCTGGCGGCTGCCCGCGCGGCGCGGCAGGAGTGGGCGCGCGTTCCGATCGGGGAACGCGCGAGCCTGATGCTGCGCTTCCTCGAGGCGATGCGCGCCATGAACGCAGACGTCACACGTGAGCTGGCGCTGCAGATGGGCCGCCCCGTCCGGTACGGCGGCGAATTGAATTCGTTCGCCGAGCGCGTCACCTACATGGCGAGCATCGCTGAGGAGGCCCTCGCTCCGATCGAGCCGGCGCCGAAAGACGGTTTCAAGCGCTACATCCGCCGCGATCCGCTCGGGCTCGTGCTCGTCGTCGCGCCGTGGAACTATCCGTATCTGACGGCCGTCAACACCGTGGTGCCCGCCCTCATCGCCGGCAACGCGGTCATCCTCAAGGCTGCGTCGCAGACCATTCTCACGGGCGAACGCTTCCAGCAGGCATTCGATCAGGTCGGGTTGCCCAAGGGCCTGTTCCAGAATCTTGTCCTGTCCCACACCGACACTTCGCGCATTCTCGGCGCCGGCGCGGTCGACCATGTAACGTTCACGGGCAGCGTCGAGGGGGGCCGTTCCATCGAAAGGGCGGCGGCAGGCACGTTCACCTCGGTCGCGCTGGAGCTCGGCGGCAAGGATCCTGCCTACGTGCGCGGCGATGCAAAGCTCGATCATGCGATCGAGAACCTCGTCGACGGCGCCTTCTTCAACTCCGGCCAGAGCTGCTGCGGGGTCGAGCGCATCTATGTCGACGCAAGCATCTATGATCGTTTTGTCGATGGCTTCGTTGCGCTCACCCGCCAGTACGTCCTCGATGACCCGCTGGCCGAAAGCACGACGCTCGGCCCGATGGCGGCGACGCGCTTTGCCGATGTCGTCCGTGCTCAGACCGCTGAGGCAGTGCAAAAGGGTGCGAGGGCGCACATCGATCCGGCCGGCTTCAAGCGCAACGAGGACGGCACGCCCTGGCTGGCGCCGCAGGTGCTGACCGCGGTCGACCACAGCATGTCCGTGATGAGCGAGGAGAGCTTCGGTCCGGTCGTCGGGATCATGAAGGTGTCGAGCGATGCGGAAGCCGTTCGCCTGATGAACGACTCGGCCTACGGCCTGACGGCATCGGTCTGGACCTCGGACCCGGTCGCCGCGGAGAGCATCGGCGCCGAGATCGAAACGGGCACCGTCTTCATGAACCGCTGCGATTACCTCGATCCCGCACTCGCCTGGAGCGGCGTCAAGGACACGGGGCGCGGCGCCGGTCTATCCCGCATCGGCTACGAGATGCTGACGCGGCCGAAAAGCTTCCACCTCAGGGAGGTGTAGAGACCCCTCACGCGCAATCTCTACCTCAGCCATTTGAATACAGATCAACTGACGCAACCTCGAGAGCCGGGTCTAACCCATGAAACTGAGCGGCAATTGGAACTATCCCACTTCGGTGCGCTTCGGCGCTGGGCGCATCGCGGAGCTGGCCGACGCGGCTAAGGCGGCGGGCATGACGCGGCCGCTGCTCGTGACCGATCCCGTGCTCCTTAAACTGCCGATTGCGGCGCGCGCGCTCGAGGTGCTGGAGGCTGGCGGCGTCGCTGCGAAAGTCTTCTCGGACGTCAAGCCGAACCCTGTCGCGGCGAATGTCGAGGCCGGCGTTGCCGCGCTCAGGTCCGGCCAGCACGACGGCGTCATCGCCTTCGGCGGCGGGTCCGGGCTCGATGCGGGCAAGGTGATCGCGTTCATGGCTGGGCAGACGCGCCCGATGTGGGACTTCGAGGACATCGGCGACTGGTGGACGCGCGCGGACCCGAAGGGCATCGCGCCGATCGTGGCGGTGCCGACCACGGCCGGCACCGGATCGGAGGTCGGTCGCGCGGGTGTGATCACCGACGAGGCGACGCACACCAAGAAGGTGATCTTCCATCCGCTCATGATGCCGAAGGTGACGATCTGCGATCCGGAGCTGACGGTCGGAATGCCGAAGGCGATCACGGTGGGCACCGGCATGGACGCGCTCGCCCATTGCCTCGAGGCATATTGCGGGCCGTTCTATCACCCGATGGCCGACGGCATCGCCGTCGAGGGCATGCGGCTCGTGAAGGAGAATCTGCTGCGCGCTGTCAGCAACGGCCAGGACATCGAGGCCCGCGCCCACATGATGTCGGCGGCGGCCATGGGGGCAACGGCCTTCCAGAAGGCTCTCGGCGCAATCCATGCGCTGTCGCATCCGGTCGGCTCGCTGTACGACACGCACCACGGCATGACCAACGCCGTGTTCATGCCCTACGTGCTGATGTTCAACCGCCCCACGATCGAGGAGAAGATTGCGCGCCTTGCCGCGTATCTCGGGCTGAAGCCGGATTTCTCGGCGTTCCTCGACTGGGTCATCGCGCTGCGGAGTGAAACCGGCGTGCCGCATACACTGGCGGGGCTCGGTGTCGACGATTCGAAGTTCGACGTCATGAGCCGGATGGCGCCGAAGGACCCGACGGCTGGCGGCAATCCGGTGCCGCTCGACGAGGCCGCGAGCCGCAGGCTTTACGAGGCCGCACTCGCCGGCCGGCTGTAAGCACTGGAAAAGGGTAAAGGGTAAAACGGAGCCAGATCCTTCCCGGATCGGGCTCCGTTCCTGTTGTGCTCTGAAGAGACGGCCGCGATGGGCTCCACAGCGGCCGATTCGGCTAGATCGCTTCCGCGACGCAGCCGGCCAGAACCGTGTCGAAAACGAGGCCCGAGAGATGCCGGCCGCGCGGGCTGGCAAGAAACATCGCAAGGGCCGCGATATCCGGCTCCGTCTCGAGACGCGGACTGGCATCGATCTGATCAAGCGACGGCGCGATGGCGTTGATGCGGATCGCCTCGCCGGCCCATTCGCCGGCCTCGGCACGAGTCATCGTCGCCAGCATCGCGCGGGCGATGGAGAGCAGCATCAGCTCGGCATCCGAGCGCGGTGCAGAGCACGTCATGATGTTGAGAATCAGCCCCTCGGTCCACGTCAGCCGCATGCGGTTGGCGGCGATACGGGTCAGGAGGGTAGTCTTCTCGAACTGCCGGGAGATGGCCTCCTCGACATCGTCGAAGTCTATGGCATCGGCGTCGAAGGGCACCAGATTGATGACGGCATCGAGCCCGTTGAAGGTCTTGGCGGCGGTTTGCGCGAACCGGACGGTGGCATCGCGCTCCATGAGCGGCTCGGAGTAGACCTGAAGCTCGGATGCGGTCTGCGCCAGCATCTCGAGAACGGCATCGGCTTCCGATCCGTGGGCGGTGGTGTGAAGGACTATCCGGCAACCTTGCTCGGCAAAGGCCCGGGCTACGTCGACGCCGGCGCAGAGGTCCAGTCCGGTAATGAGGATTCGCTTGCCAACCAGCTCAGGATAGGGGCCAACGCCAACGCCACCTTCAAGCACACTCGTCAACATCGGGCCTTACCTCCTCGCGCCGCACTGGCGACCTCGCCTCTGCTGCGCCACTCCACGCCGATTCGACTAACGAGTTCTAAATGACGCGCGGATTCGGGTCGGGCCAGGACGAAAGGACGGCACAATTCGGGCCACGCACAGGGGAGGGCGTTGCAAAGAAGCCTCGGTTCAGCGGGCCGGTCCGGAATCCCATGTGATCAGACCGAGGCGCCAGCGCTTGAGTCGGCCATTATGTCTGGCAACTAAAGGTTGCAAATTTCTTACGATGCGTCTGTCTGGCCGCTCTGAGCAATCAGAACGAGGGCGGTGTGCAGGCGCTGACGACCTCGCACGGGGTCGGGCCGACGGCGCGAAATCGGTGTGGCCGGCGGCTCTCGAAGTAGTAGGCGTCGCCCGGACCCAGGATTCTGCGATCGGTGTCGACCGTGACCTCAAGGCGGCCGCTGATGACGATGCCGCCCTCCTCGCCGTCGTGCACGAGGGGAACGCGACCCGTATCCGCGCCGGGCTCGTAGCGCTCCTTCAGGATCTGCAGCGCGCGGCCAAATAGATTCTCACCGACCTGCCGGTAGGAGATGCCGCCCTTGCCGATCTCGGTGAGCTCGGCGGCGCTGTAGAATGCCAGCCGCGGCTTCTCGGGCTCGAGTGCGAAGAACTCGGCGAGGCCGATCGGCACGCCGTCGAGGATGCGCTTCAGGGCGCCGATGGACGGGTTCGTCTTGTTCGCCTCGATGAGCGAAATCGTCGAATTGGTGACACCTGCGCGCTTGGCGAGCTCGCGCTGGGACAGGTTGTGGCGGGACCGCAGGTAGCGCAGCCGCCCCCCGACATCGACCGTCATCGCGCATTCCTCGTGTTGCTGATGTTCGAAATATCGAAAACATTGCCGGGCAAACCTCGGCGAATCAAGGGGATGAAAACCAGGAGAAAAGGACTTGATGGGCTATGACGATCGGTCCTCTACTCTGTAATCAGGGGGGCGTGTAACTGCATGGCCCCGACCGTTCACGTCCCGCAACACACTCGCACCTGGAGGACTCTATGGCGCCGCTCGATATGAAGCCCAATGAGCTCGAATCTTTTTGGATGCCTTTCACGCCGAACCGCTCGTTCAAGCAGAAACCGCGACTGTTCTCAGGCGCCAAGGATCTTCACTTCTTTACGCCGGATGGCCGCAAGGTGATCGACGCCTCGTCGGGCCTGTTCTGCGTGAACGCAGGCCACGGCCGCGAGACGATCGTCCAGGCGATCCAGGACGCCGCCGCCCGGCTCGACTATGCGCCGCCGTTCCAGTACGCCCATCCGCAGGTGTTCGAGCTGTCGTCGCGCCTGTCTCTGATGGCTCCCGGCGACCTCGAGTACACGCTTTTCGCGAACTCGGGCTCGGAAGCCGTTGATACCGCGCTCAAGGTGGCACTGGCGTATCACCGCTCGCGCGGCGAGGGCAGCCGGACGCGCTTCATCGGCCGTGAGCGCGGCTACCACGGCGTCGGCTTCGGCGGCATTTCGGTCGGCGGCATGGTCGCCAACCGGAAGATGTTCGGAAACATGCTGGCGGGCGTCGATCATCTGCCGACCACCTACAACCGCTCCAAGCAGGCCTTCTCGGTCGGCGAGCCGGAGTGGGGCGTCGAGACGGCGGACGAGCTGGAGCGCCTGATCGGCCTGCACGATGCCTCGACGATCGCCGCTGTGATCGTGGAGCCCGTCGCCGGCTCGACCGGCTGCCTCCCGCCGCCGAAGGGTTATCTGGAGCGCCTGCGCCAGATCACCGAGAAGCACGGCATCCTGCTGATCTTCGACGAGGTGATCACCGGCTTTGGTCGCCTTGGCTATGCGTTCGCGGCCGAGCGTTATGGCGTCGTTCCGGACATGATCACCTTCGCCAAGGGAATCACGAACGGTGCCGTGCCGATGTCGGGCGTCATGGTGCGCAAGCCGATCTACGAGGCCCACATGCAGGGGCCCGAGCATGTGATCGAGCTGTTCCATGGCTACACGTATTCCGGCCACCCGCTGGCGGTCGCGGCCGGTCTCGCCACCCTCAATCTCTACAGGGACGAGGGGCTGTTCGAGAAGGCGCGCGCCAATGAGAAGGCGTTCGCCGATGCCATGATGAGCCTCAAGGGCCTGCCGAACGTGGCTGACATCCGCCCGATCGGCCTGATCGCCGGCATCGACCTCGATCCGATCCCGGGCAAGCCGGGCCTGCGCGGCTACAACGCGATCGAGAGCATGTATCACGAGCACGATCTTTACGTGCGTGTGACGGCGGACACGATCTGCGTATCGCCGCCGCTGATCGCGACCGAGAGCGACTTCGGTCAGATTCGCGACAAGATCGCGACGGTGATCAAGGCGGTTGCATAAGGTGCGATCGGCGCGGCATCGCCGATGCCGCGAGCGCACTGAGATGCAAAGGGCTTTCGGCTACATGCGCGAAAGCCTG
The DNA here is from genome assembly GCA_023416575.1 of Pseudomonadota bacterium. Taxonomy (GTDB): domain Bacteria; phylum Pseudomonadota; class Alphaproteobacteria; order Rhizobiales; family Hyphomicrobiaceae; genus ZC4RG25. The sequence goes on along the minus strand of JAEZHL010000378.1, from coordinate 1,769 downwards.
GCGACAGCTCACAGGATTATCGTCGTGGCGGGGTGCTCCCCCGCCACGATGCTTTTTGGCCACGGGCGTGCCCAAGCCTTCCCGACCAGTGCAAAACTTGGTGACAATCCGCCATGCCTTGATTGCAATGATAGGGCGCCGGCAGAATGCTTCCTCCCAAACGAGTCGCAGAATCAATCCTTTCGGGATCGCCGGGCAATGACATCAGAAAATAAGGTTGATCGCCGACGTGCACGCCGGGGACTGGCACGCGAGGCATTTATCTTGATGGCCATGGCGTTGGTGTCAGTGGCTGTTGGCTTCGGGGTCTACGTCCAGCTCGGCTTGAGTCTCATGGCCGCGGGGCTGACGGGGCTCGTGGTTTATCTCGGCTGTCTCGCGACGCACGCGCTGGTGCATCGATCGGAGGCGATCCGGGAGCTGAGCTACGAGGTCGACCGACTCGAAAACGAGGTGATGCGCATGGCGCGTAGCGCCGGTCCGGTGCTGGCGATGCCGCCGGCGGCGGATCAGCCGCCCCATCTGCGCCCCGCTCCGCCGCCAGGATCGGCTCCGGCGGGATTCGCGCATGCGCGCCCGCAACAGCCTCCGGCGCGTCCCGGACCGGCGCCTGCACAGGCCCCGGGTCCCAATGCCGAGCATGCGGCGCGGGCAGGTGCACCATCACAGGTGATCGTCCCGCCGCCGCAGGGGATGGCGCCCGGCTTCCGGCCGACTCAGGAGGGAGGGCCGTCTCATCCGGTGCATCTGCCGGCCGCCGCCAATGGTCCCGTTGCGCGTTCCGAGCCGGTTGCGGCCGGAGCGGCTCCGGGCCACCCAGACCGGCGCGTGGCTGGCGGGCAGGCCAGTGCGCCTCCTGAAAAGAAGCAAATGGCACGCTTCTGGTCCGTGCGTCCGGCGGATGCCGTTGCCGAGGCGCCGCGTCCGGGAGCAGCAGCCGGTGCTCCGGCGGTGAGGCCGGGACCGACGATGCGACCGGTCGAAAACGGGAATGCTGTTGCGACCGCCCCTGGCGATGCCCGCGCTCCTGGCATCAACGAGGGTGTCGGAAAGGCAGATGCGCTGGAAGCCAGCGTGGACGCCATCAATGAAATGATCCAGAAGTATTCCGAGGAAATCGGTCTGCCTGATACGCGCTCGCGCGCGACGGCGGATCGTCCGCTTGCCTCTCAGGGCGGCCCGGATGCGGCCATCTCCGCGTCGGTCGATGCCCTGCGTGCGGCTGTCGGCGAAATGCGGCGGCCGGGAGATGCTGGCTCGAGCGCCATCGAACGCGGGATCCTGCCACCGTTGCGCGTCGATCCGAAGTCGGCGGCGTCGCAGCCGCCGCCGGTTGGGCCTGGGCACGCGCAGATGGCGGCGCTTGCCGACGCCATCGCAACGCAGAAGTTCGACGTCTACCTGCAGCCAATCATGGGGCTCGCCGACCGCAAGGCGCGTCACTACGAGGTTTCACTGCAGCTGCGCACCGGACCGGGAACCAGCGTCGGTCCCGAGCACTACATTCCTATGGCAGCCGGAAATGGCATGCTGCCGCTGGTCGATGCCGGCCGGGTGGCGCGGGCGGCCAGGGTTGCGCAGCACCTCGACGAGCGGGGTAGCGGCGGATGCGTGTTCTCGTCGGTATCCGCCCAGTCGCTGGGCAGCGAGCGCTTCCTCAATGAGTTCGCCGAGCTCTGCCGGCAGGCGCCGCGGCTTCGCGAGCGGCTGGTGCTCTCTGTGTCGCAAGGCGAGCTGCGCGGCCTGTCGCCCGCACAGTGGGCGACCGT
>JAEZHL010000318.1 GCA_023416575.1 Pseudomonadota bacterium | reverse complement strand
CGACGTGCTGGTCGAGAATTATCGGCCGGGCGTGCTCGCTTCGCTGGGGTTCGGGCCGGACCGGATCAAGGAGCTCAACCCCCGCCTCATCGTGGCCAGCGTCAACGGCTACGGCTCGACGGGTCCCTATGCCGACCGGCCGGCATTCGACTTCATCGCTCAGGCCATGAGCGGCTTCATGAGCGCCAACGGCACGGCCGACATGGAGCCATTGCGCGCAGCGCCGCCACTCACCGATCTCCTCGCCGGCCTCTACACAGCGTTCGGCGTCGTGTGCGCCTTGCGTGCCCGCGACCGCGATGGCCAGGGGCAGGCGGTGGAAGCGTCCATGATGAATGCGATGATCAGCATGTTCGCTTATCTCGCCTCCGAAAACCTCGCCACGGGAGCCCTTCCGGCGCGCACGGGCAATGATCATCCGATCTCCTCGCCCTACGGACTATTCCAGGCCAGCGACGGCATGGTCGCGGTGGCGCCCAGCACGGCGCCCGTGCTGCGCCGGTTCCTTTCCGTGATCGGGCTCGATCGCCTGGACGAAAATCCGCGCTTCGACACGAACGCGAAACGCCTCGCCCAGCGAAACGAGATCAACGCGCTGATCAACGAGCGTATGCGCTCCGATACCCAAGAGAGCTGGATTGCCCGGCTGAATGCAGCCGGCGTCCCCTGCGGCAAGGTGCAGTCGATCGCCGAAGCGCTGAGCGACCCGCAGGTGCAGGCGCAAGAAATGGTCATCTCCGTCGAGCACCCCGGACATGGCCCCGTCCGCATGACCGGATTCCCGGTGAAGTTCTCCCGCACGCCATGCCAGGCCCGCCTTCCGTCGCCGGATCTTGGCGCGCACTCCGACGCCGTGCTGGCCGAAATTGGATTCTCGAGGACCGAAATCGCCGCCTTGCGTGAAAAAGGCGTGATCTAGCTCCGCCACGCAAAAGAAGACTCGGGCTGTTGCCCTTCAGGCGTGCAGCCGGAGATAAAATCGAATCCGGTAAATCAAACAACTCGCAATTCTTTTTCGAACCGGAGCACACAAAGGCGTTACTCAGATCGAGGCAACCCGGGATGAATCAAGTCAGCGTCAGGTTCACTGCGATTCAGAGGCCATAAATCATCCTGACTCTGCGGACGCGTTAGTGGTCTGGAGAATTTATCGGGCCATGGAATCTTATCGTTCTGCGCAAGCCAAAGCTCACTAAGCTCCATTCCCATCCAGCTGAATTGACCGCTATAGAAGCGCACGTCCTCTATCCCTACGCCCGCATCCTCGCGGAACTTCATCATCCTGTCGCGAACATCGAAATTGTGCGGCACAAGACGAGCCTGTGAGTGCTCGTCAAAGGGTCGATGGCCCTCAAAGCTGTGCGGGTGAAGGGAGACAAGCTCCCAGTGTGCTATCCGGTTGCGATAACCGGAGAGCTTTCGCAGGTAGTCGTAGCAAGATGGCCAGTAACTCATAATTGGCTTGCCCTCGTGAGCGTGCCTCATGAGACTGTCGATCATCTCGAGCTTGCCATTGAAGCTCACGACGGAGTACCAGACGATTCCGGCTTGTTCAAGTGAGCAGCCCAAGAGCGTAGAGATTAGCTTCACTAGTCCATCCTCAACCCATACCCAGTCGGTCATGGCGGAACCCATCGCCTCGTGCATGGCGCGGGTTTTAGCGGTGAAGGACGAACCCATGGCGAAGTCACCCAAGTTGGCCGAGAAGGGGTCACATTTAGCTAGAGGACAAGCGCGGCCCCGAGGAAACAGAACGAATCCGCGAAGCAATGCTGAATACGCCCAAGCCGCAGGAGAATATCGTTAATCGACATTGGGAGAGAATTGGCAGCAAGAGCTGATGCGCGTTTGCCGGGGCTGCGCTAGGCGCTACTTAAGCCGTATGTTCTTGTCACCATTAAAAGTCTTCCGGAGCATCGCCTGGAACTCATCCGCAACCTGCTTCTCAAGCTGCACCTTAATCTCCTCATCGAGAGCTCGTCGCGTGCCAAGCTCGGCACCACAATCCGAGCAGACAATCGGATCGAGGGAGCCTTGGGTTTCGGGTATAGTGACGTTCTCGCTGCCGCACTTGTTGCAGCTAACGTCGACCTTGATGTTAACGACTTCTTCCATGGTTGCTCCACGCGATTGCTGACCAGAGAATCGCAATCCTATCACGGAGCGCTAGATCTCAACGCCCGTGCTTGGGAACACTCAGCACGACGCCATCCCGCCCTGGATCCGCCCCGCCATCCAGTTTTCCATCCACGATCCGGATTCCGTGCACGAATGCGATCGAATAGTTGAGCGGATTTCGAATGATCTGATAGCCTCGGGCCTCGACCTCGGCCGTGACGTATCGCGGAATCCGGTTCACCACGTCGATCGCATTGCTGGTCGAGGAAAAACGGGGAGCCGAAACGGCCTGCTGCATGTCCATGCCGAAGTCGATCACGTTCAGGATCGTATGCAGCACGCCCATGACGATCTGGGTTCCGCCAGGCGCGCCCACGACGATGTAGGGCTCGCCGCCGCGGAAGACGATCGACGGGCACATGGCGCTGAAGCGCGCCTTGCCGGGCGCGATGCTGCCGGCGCGGCCCGGGCGCGGGTCGAATACGGCCATGCAGCCGTTGTACATGAAGCCAAGGCCGTCGGTGATCACGCCCGAGGGCATGCCGAGCGAGTGGGTCATGGACACGCAGTTGCCATCGCCGTCCACGACCGACACCTGGGTCGTATCGCGCGGCACGGGATCGCCGAGCCGTGCAACCTCGGCCCGCACACCGCGGCGGATGCTGTCCGCGAGCTCGCGCGCGTAGGCCTTGGAAGTCAGGCGCTCGACGGGCACCTCGACGAAACGGGGATCGCCGACGTGATTATCCTTGTCCGACGTTGCCCGCTTCATGACCTCGGACAGCAGACAGATGTAATCCGGCGTGTTGTGGCCGAGGTCAACGAGATCGAACTCCTCGAGCATATTCAGCATCTCGAGCAGCATGACGCCGCCGCCGGGCGGCTGATTGGTCGT
>JAEZHL010000255.1 GCA_023416575.1 Pseudomonadota bacterium | reverse complement strand
GGGTAATCCACCGAGTGCGAGCTGTGGGCGAGCATGAGGCTTTGCCATTGCAGGTAGGCCGGAGTTTGCTCCCACTTGCGGCTCTCCGCCGCGTTCGCGAGCGGCGTCAGCGTGTCACTGGCCTTCGTCCTGCGGCCCGGATCCATGAGCACGCCGACCGCCGCCGTCAGGGCGACAACCTCGTTCTCGGCCGGCGGAGCGATGGCCAAGCCCTCGAGGTCTGCCAGCAGCAGATTGGCATCCGAAGGCGGCGGTGTCTGCCAGACGCTCGCCCCGCGCAGGTCCGACGCCGCCAGCCGCGCCCCACGCAGGTCCGCTCCGGCCAGCTTCGCCTGCTGCAAGGTGGCCCCCTCGAGATCGGCGTCGCGCAGCACCGCCCCTTGCAGACCCGCATGGCTCAGCACCGCGGCCTGCATGCCGGCGCTCGCGAAATCCGCGAATTGGGCCTGGGCGCCCGTCAGGTCCGCCCCCTGCAGTGTGGCGATGAGGAAGTTGGCGCCTTGCATCTGCACGCCGCCGGTCAGGTCCGCCTTATCCAGCCGCGCGCCGGAGAAGTTGGCGCCGGTGAGCAGCGCGTACGGCATCTCCGCCGCTTCCAGATCCGCCTCCTCCAGCACCGCGCCGCTGAGGTCAATGCCGGCCATGCGCGCTCCCGCCAGCTTAGCGCGGGTGAAGTTGGCGCCGCGCGCAATGGTGCACCGCGCGAGCTCCCGGTCCTCGCTCAGGATCAGCTCTGAAACGTCGCCGCATTGCATCCAGGCATTGCGCAGATCGGCGCCGACGAAACTCGCCCCTTCGAGTGCCGCACCGGTCAGGTCGACGCGGTTGAGGTCCGTCCGGTCGAGCCGCGCGTAGCGCAGATCGCGCCCGCGGAGGCTGATGCTGGGCTCGTCCTGGCGGACCCGCCCGCGCTGCGAGACGAGGTCCTCGTCCGTGACGACCAGATTGCGATGAAAGATCCCCCACAGCGACCCGTCCGCTCGGCCCCGCATGTACGGGACGGTGAAGCCCATCACGTACCGCTGCCGGCGCCCTTCCGGCTCCGGCGCCGTCACAGGGAAGATCGCCCGCGTGAGGCGGTCGAGCTCCTCGCCGGGCACGGTGGCAATGAAGAACGAGAACAACGAGACCGCCCCCAGCACGCCTGTCGTGACCAGGAAGGCCACCGGATGCTGCAGCGTCGTGCGCCAGAATGCCTTGAAGAAAGAGGTTTCCGCCCGCGTCAGGAAAATCCCGATCAGCACCAGCATGAGGACGTCGACGCCGAGCGCGATGCGGTGCGTCCAGGTGATGCCGACGTCGTGGTAGGGCAGGAACGAGATCTGGATGTAGAGCAGCAGCACCACCGGCAGCACGACGAGCGTGAGCCACGACATGCCGTGCAGGAAGGCGCCCATGACGGCGCTGCGGTGCGGACCGGCGATGGCCTGCACGAAGAAGAAGTTGTGCAATTCGAGCCGCAGCGGATGCGTCCGCCGGTTGCTGATTTCGAGCGCGCGTACGGCCGCGTCGAACTCAAGTGTCTTGCGGGCGAGCAGCACCAGCTGCGAGACGAGGCCCAGGTGGAACAGGACGAGCAGCACCGGCGCGAACCGGAAGAACTGCGTCAGCTGGATGTTGACCTGCAGGATCGGCAGCGTAACGGCCGTCTCCAGCAACAAATCCTTGTGCGTCACGCCCGCCACCGCGACCATCAGATAGGCCATGATGCCGATGAAGATCAGCCAGGCCGTATGTGACGTGTCGCTCGAGCTGTTGACCGCTTCCAGCAGACTGTATGGATTGACCGGCGTCTCGTTGTCGGCGGCTGCACGAGCGGTATCCGGCATTGCTCTCCCCACTGATCACACACGGGCGCGACTGGTGCAGACCATAGCGGAGAATCTGTGGCATGGGGGCCACTCGGAGTCCGATCAGTTGGCCGGAACCCCATCGCGACAACCCCCTGGTGCTCCGCCGCCACCATCCTCGCGCGATACGACCGGTAGCTGTGCTTAGCGGGGGCTACGGACGCGTCTCGCGCGCGCCAGGTCAGCGTCCGGCGCGAGCTCGGCTTGTCGACGTCCGACTGCCATCCCTGACCCGTGGGCGCGAGGGAGGCTCCGCGAGCCACGCGCTCTGCTGCCCACTTCCTGCAAGGGTCCAATAAGGTGGATCACCAATCGCGGCGCGGAGAGCATCGACGAACGCCACCGTGTGGCGATCCAGCATCTCCCGGTGGGGGAACACGGCGTAGATGCTGTTCGTATCCGGCTGGCGGCCCGGGAACAGCTCGATGAGCGAGCCATTCTCCAGCTCCTCGAAGGCGTGAAACCGGTAGAGGTTGGCGATGCCCATTCCGTCGAGGCAAAGGCGCTTGATGACGTTGCCGTCGTCGGATGCGAACACGCTCGGGATCTGGACCAGCTTGACGTCATTTCCGGTGCGGATCATCCAGGCGTCATGGGCACCGGACAGCAGGCTGACCAGCCCGAGATGGTTCGCCAGGTCCTCAGGGGTTTGTGGAATGCCGCGCTTTTTCAGGTAAGAGGGCGCGGCGCAGAGCGCGAGCGAATTGCTCGCAAGCCGCATCGCCGACTTCGTCTCCGGCTGCGTGCGCAGCATGATGGCGACATCGATCCTGTCCCTGATCAGATTGGGAAACGCGCTGCTGACCAGCACGTCGACCGTGATTTTCGGATACTGCCTCAAGAACCCGGGTAGCATCGGCGACAGGACGGAAGCGCTGAAGGAGGGCGAAGCGACGACCCGCAGGTGACCGCGCACATTGGGCTGCGGGATCTTGTCGGTGGCGTAAATCGCATTGATCTCCGCCATGATGGTGCGGCAGCTGCGGTAGAATTGCTCCCCCGCCTCCGTCACCGAGACGCGACGCGTGTTGCGATAGATCAGGCGCGTCCCGTGGCTCGCCTCCAGCGCCGCGATCGACTTGCTGACCGTCGAGACGCCGAGGTGCAGCTGACGTGCCGCCGCCGTGAAGCTCTGAGATTCCACGAGCGCGACAAAAATCCTGAGCGATCTGATCGTCGCCGCATCGAAAGGCTGGCTGCCGAGCCGAGGATTCATGGCGCACCGATTGTTCGCGATCCAGGAAAAGTTTTTTCAGACTTTGCCGGATTGTCAATGACGCTCTAGTTGCATAACCTTAGTTGCACATGTCTATGCGGGGGGGCGATGTGACCGGTTTCGACGAAAAAGACCTTGCGGTCCGCGGATGGGGAACTCGTGTCGGGTTCGGGGACAACCCTGCCCTGATCGTCATCGACCTATCCCGCGCCTTCACCGATCCACACACCGATCTCGGTTCGGATTGCGACAAGGCGATCGAGGGCGCCAACGTCCTGCTTCACGCTTTCAGGGCAGCCGGGCGGCCGATCTTCTTCTCGACCATCGCCTATAACGATCCCGAGTCCGAAGCGGGGATGTGGCGGAAGAAGATCCGCGGCTTGAACATCCTTTCCTTGGGCTCGCCCTGGGTCGAGCAGGATCCGCGCCTGGCGCGCGAAGCGAGCGATCCCATCGTCGTCAAGAAGCAGGCCAGCTGCTTCTTCGACACCGATTTCGCGCGCTCTTTGAGGGAGCGCGGCGTCGACACGCTGGTCATCGCTGGGGTCTCGACCAGCGGATGCGTCCGCGCGACCGCAGTCGATGGTGCGCAATTGGGGTTCAAGGTCATCGTTGCGGAAGAGGCCGTCGGTGACCGCTTGGCCGAAGCCCACCGGCAGAGTCTGATCGACATCGACCTGAAGTACGGCGACGTCATGAGCACTGCGGAAATCCTGACCCGACTTGGCGAGATCCGGACAGCTTCCGGGCAAGAGCAGGCTGGCTAGGCCCGCTGAACGAAACACAGCAACTTTGAATGATCTGGAGAAAGTCGTGACAAAAGCCTATTCGCGTCGGGTTGTATTCGGAATGACGGCGGGCGCGCTGGTTCTCGGCATCGGAGCCACGAGCGCGCTGGCGCAGGAGACGGTGCGGATCGGCCTTGCGACCAAAACCTGGTTTCCGACGGTGATCGCAGAAGCCGCGCAGCAGCAGGGCTTGTTCGAGAAAGAAGGCATCAACGCCGAGCTGACGGTCTATCAGAGCGGCGCCGAAACGTTCACCTCGCTGGCGGCCGGATCGGCGGATGTCGTCTCCACCTCCCCCAACATCATTGCCACCGGGCGGGTGCGCGGCGTCAACGCCAAGATGGTCCTGAAGGGCAGCTCCGGTAACCTCGGCTGGCAGCTCATCGTGCCGAGCAAGTCCAAGCTGCAGGACCCCAAGGAGCTCAACGGCAAGAACGTCGGCATCACCTCGGCCGGATCGCTGTCGGACTCCCTGGCACGCTGGACGATGCAGAAGCACGGCATCAACATCACCACGGTCCCGCTCGGCGGCGGCCTGGCGCCGAACCTGATCAGCGGCAACGTCGATGCAGCCGTCATCTATTCGCCGCTCAGCTTCAAGGTCATCAAAGACGGTGACGGGCGCAGCCTGATCGACTACGGCTCTGCGATGCCCGCGCACCTCAACTCCGGCTTTGCTGCCAGCGACGCGTTCATCAAGGACAAGCCGGAGCTGCTGAAGAAAACGGTGAAGGCGCTTCTGGGCGGTCTTGCCTACCTGCAGAACAACCGCGCGGATGCCGTGAAGCTGATCGCCGAGATCAACGACATCCCCGCTGACATCGCCGAGCAGGAGTACGAGAACGTCTTCCTCAAGCTCTCCAGCACCGGCGAGATGACCCTTGCCGATGTCGAGCAGGCGTTCGAGCTGTACCGCCTGGGCGGCATGAAGGAATTCCCGCCGGCCGCCGACATGTTCACGAACATGGCGATCCCGGGCGCCAAATAAAAACCTCCTCGTCGAAAAAGGGCGGCTCGCGGCAATGAGCTCCGAGACAAAAATCATCCTTGCTCGAATTGGGATCATTCTTGCGGTGTTCGGCGCGTGGGAGCTTGCTCCCCGCGCCGGGCTCGCCGATCCCCGGTTGCTGCCGCCTCTGAGCGACGTGCTTGTCACACTCTCGCAGCTGCTTTCGACGCCGAGATTCTGGGCTCACCTGACTGCGACGCTCAAGGTCACGGTCGTGGCGTTCCTGATCGCCGTGCCGCTCGGCGCGGTGCTCGGAATTCTGATCGCCGAAAGCCGCTTCGCCTCGGCAGTCTTCAAGCCGCTGGTTTTTTTCATTTTCAGCATCCCGAAGTCTATTTTCCTGCCGATTTTCATTCTGGTCTTCGGGATCGCCTTTTGGCAGAAAGTCGCGTTCGGCATCTTCTCGACGATCTTCATCGTCATGATGACCGCATTCGCCGCGATCGAATCCGTGCGCGCCGATCATCTCCGGGTCGCGAGGTCATACGGTGCGACCACGTTCCAGACCGTCACGCGGGTCTATCTGCCGAGCATGACGCCCGTGCTGCTCGAAGCCGTGCGCCTGGCGATGATCTTCAATTTCACCGGCATTCTGCTCGCCGAGATGTACGCGTCGCGTGAAGGCCTCGGGAACGTCATCGGCGCCTGGGGACAAGGCTTCCAGCTCAAGCAGCTTCTCGCGGCCATTCTCCTCGTTTCGGGGCTCGCGATTATTTTCAACGAGATCGTTCGTTATTTTGAATCGAAATGCGAACACTGGAGAAGTTGATGACGGCTGGTACGTTGCTCGGGAACGTCGAAGTTTCCGATTTGAGCCATTCCTATGCCGCCAATGGACAGAAGACCAAGGCACTCGATTCGATATCCCTGAAGGTCGAGACGGGCCGTTTTCTGTCGATCGTCGGTCCGAGCGGTTGCGGGAAGTCGTCGCTTCTCATGATGCTGGCGGGGCTGGTCCGCCCGACGAGCGGCACCATCTGCGCCGGCGGCCGTCCCATCGAAGGGCCGGACCCGTCGCGGATCGGCGTCGTATTCCAGGATGCCAGCCTCTACCCCTGGCTGACCGCGCAGAACAACGTCGAGTTCCCGCTCTCCCTCAGGGGTGTCGACAAGAAGACACGGCAGGCCCGCGCCCTGGAAGCCCTCGCGCTGGTTGGCCTGGAGGCCTTCGCCAACAGCTACCCGCATGAGCTTTCCGGAGGCATGAAGCAGCGGGTGTCCATTGCGCGCGGTCTCGTTCAGGATCCGCCGATCCTCCTCATGGACGAGCCTTTCGCCGCCCTGGACGAACAGACCCGGATCACCATGGGTGATGAGCTGCTGCGCATCTGGGACAAGACGCGCAAGACGGTGATTTTCGTCACCCATGGCCTGAGCGAGGCCATCTACCTTTCGGATGAGGTCATCGTGCTGTCCGGCCGCCCGGGCCAGATCCTCGACCGCATCGAGGTGGACCTGCCACGCCCGAGAACACTGGAGATGATGGCGGACCCGAAGTTCGTGGCGTTGCGCGAGCAGATCTGGCGGCTGATCAAGTCATGAGCATCGAGCGCAAAGCCGCCATCGTCCGGTATTTGCTGATCGCAGGACTGGTCGTCCTCTGGGAGCTCCTGCCGAGGGCCGCCATCGTCCCCGAGTTGTTCCTGCCACCGCTGACGCGCACGCTGGCCGCCCTCGCCGGCAGTGCCGGGGACTTGGTCTATCACCTCGGCGTGACGTTGCAGGAGATCCTCGTCTCGCTGATCTTCGCCTGCGGCGGCGGGATCATCTGCGGGCTGGTGCTCGGCGCCTCGATCCCGGCCCGCCGTCTTCTTCTCCCGGTGATGTCGGGTCTCTTCGCCGTCCCGACCGTCGTGCTCTATCCGTTGTTCACCGCATGGTTCGGGATCGGCGCGGAATCCAAGATCGTCTTTGCCAGCGCCTACGGCTTTCTCCCGACCCTGCTCGGCACAGCCGCCGGCGTGCAGACCATCGACCGGCACCTCGTTGTCGTCGCGCGCAGCATGGGCGCGACCCGTCTTCAGCAGATCACGCGCGTCTACGTTCCCGCAACCATTCCAACGGTCCTCGCCTCGCTTCGTCTGGGCGGCGCTCTCGTGATCGTCGGCGTGGTGGTCGCCGAGATGCTGACCTCGACGGCGGGGATCGGCTTCCTGATCTCGAAGTACCGCACGCTCCTCGACAGCCCGAATGTGTTTGCGGCCATTCTGCTGGTGCTCGCGCTGGCGATCACCTTCGACCTCCTGGTGCAGTTACTGGAGCGGCGCACAGTCGGCTGGCGCAACGCGATGCGCTCCGGCGGCCCGGCCGGCCATGCCTGAGGCTGCGGCGCAAGGCGGAACGGAGATCTAAGAGATTATGGAACCGAAGAAAATCACGCTGACCTTCGACAACGGCCCTGATCCGGAGGTCACGCCGTTCGTTCTCGACACCCTCGCGCGCCACGACATCAAGGCCACGTTCTTCGTGATCGGTGAGAAGCTTCGCGACAGCGCGCGCCGGCGTCTTTGCGAGAGGGCGCACGCCGAGGGCCACTGGATCGGCAATCACACCTTCAACCATCTCACACCGCTGGGATTGAGCCGTTACCGCAATACGCACCTCCTCGAGATCGCGCGCACGCAGGACCTGATCGGCGCGTTGGCCCATCCCTCGAAGCTATTCCGTCCCTTCGGCGGTGGCGGTCACCTGAACAGTTCGCTCCTCAACACGCACTGCCTGGATTACCTGGTGAAGGAGAAGTTCACCTGCGTGCTTTGGAATTCGGTTCCGCGCGACTGGGAGAACCCCGAAGGCTGGGTTGACGAGGCCGTCCGGCAATATCGCAACGAGGCCTGGCCGCTGGTCGTCCTCCACGACCTGCAAACCGAGGCGATGTCTCAGCTGGACATTTACATTTCCAGGATGAAGGACGAGGGCGCCACCTTCGTGCAGGACTTCCCGCCCGACCAGGTTCCGATCCGCGACGGCAACATCGTCCTGCCGATCGACAACTACGTCACCCAATCGCCATCGTAAGTCGGCCCATCGGCCGGCTTCCGGATCGGTAGCTCAGAAAAGACCTGACGTCCCGGCGCGGTTCGTGGCCATTCGGCACCGTCGCCCAATAGCCGGTCCCGAGTGGCAGAGGGGCATGGCCGCGGTCCTCGCCAGCACGCGTTGCGAGGAGCCCCCTGCAAAGAGGCATGCGCGCCAGCCGTATGCCAAGGCCAACCGCGGTAGTAGCGATGAATGGTATCGCGGAGCCAGCCGACATCGGTGTGTCCGATGCGATCGGAAGGAAGCCTGCCGACGGGGAGCAGCGCCTCGACCACCTTCACTGTGCGGGTGACGCTCGATCAGGCATAAGTCGGTATGTCAGTCGAGACAAACGCTTGAGCACCTTGCTGGTCATTGAGTTTAGGCTTGCGCTGTCGTGCAGGATGACAGGGGCACTGCAATTGTCCTGTGGCACAGCACAATATTTCGCATCCAAATAGGTGATGGAGACTCCGGGTGTGCGGCCAACTGCAACAAGCAGGCTATCCTGGTCGACAGCATAGCGAGGGGCGGATCGACCGGCCTCGCACCACGCATTGACGAAGGCACGGGCATGCCGTGTCGGTCGGACGACGAATGTTCCAGAGCGCGTCGTAAAGACGGGGCGCCCGGAATTCTGGCTCCACTTCGATCGGACAAAGAATGCAATGTCCCCGGAGATGGAGGCGAGCTCGGCAAGTCCTGCCTTTCCTCCGATAACTGCGCAATCGACATCGAGGAATACAATTGTCTTCTCTGGGTGGCGATCCATGGCTGCAAGGAGTTCATGCGGTTTTCGCATTGTGTTGATCTCCCAGCCGCCGTCCGACTTGGATCGCTCTACGAAATCACTCGGAGCGCCGATGTCACCCAGGTTCGAACTCAGCCTGTCCCACCAATCGCGATAGTCAGGCGTATACCAGCCACAGACGATCCACTCCGTTGTGCGGTCGATGGAAACAGTCACATCACGTCCCTTGCTATGCAGATGACATCTGTTTGCACTCTAGTGACTGTATGTCTACGATCAAATTGGGTGCTAAACACGAACACGACGGGCTCGGGCAGCCCAGTCAACTTCGTGGTTGCAGTTAGGAAGTCCTTCTCGTTCTCCTAAGCCGGGCTGTGGAACGGCAGTGCTATCGCCGACATCATCGAGCAGGCGATGATCTCGAGATCCATAGGACCAGACCTTCGTCGTCTGGACCATCTCTGAGCCGCTTCACGCCCGCCGCATCAAAGATCAGTGGCGTTGCCGGGCGGGACCTTCCCGGCGGCCCATGGCCCCCGGAGGCCGGGTCCCGGACCTCCCCCCTGGCCTCAGTCGGCGCCGACGGTGCGGGGATCGCGGCGCCGCACCGGACAGCCAGTGACGCCCGGTCACATGTCGCAACCGTGGCGGGAAGCCAACATGAACCCGGATAATCCGGCGCGGCTCGATTGCCGCCCCTTTCGCCATCGGCTAAATCCACCCCCATGTCCCACGATCGCAAGAACATCGTCGTCCGCGGTGCACGCGAGCACAACCTGAAGAGCGTCGACGTCGAGCTGCCGCGCGACGCGCTGGTCGTGCTCACCGGCCTGTCCGGCTCGGGTAAGTCGTCGCTGGCGTTCGACACGATCTACGCCGAGGGCCAGCGCCGGTATGTCGAGAGCCTCTCGGCCTATGCCCGCCAGTTCCTCGAGATGATGCAGAAGCCCGATGTCGACCACATCGAAGGCCTCTCGCCCGCCATCTCGATCGAGCAGAAGACCACCTCGAAGAACCCGCGCTCCACCGTCGGCACGGTGACGGAGATCTACGACTACCTGCGCCTGCTGTTCGCGCGCGTCGGTGTGCCCTACTCGCCCGCGACGGGCCTGCCGATCGAGAGCCAGACCGTGTCGCAGATGGTCGACCGGGTCCTCGCGCTCCCTGAGGGAACGCGGCTCTACCTGCTGGCGCCCATCGTCCGCGGCCGCAAGGGCGAGTACCGCAAGGAGCTGGCGGAGCTGCAGAAGAAAGGCTTCCAGCGCGTCAAGATCAACGGCACCTTCTACGAGGTCCCCGACGCACCGAAGCTCGACAAGAAATTCAAGCACGATATCGACGTCGTCGTGGACCGGATCGTCGTCCGCCAGGATATCGCGACGCGGCTCGCCGACAGCTTCGAGACCGCCCTGACGCTTGCCGACGGCATCGCGGTCGTCGAGTTCGCCGACCGGCCGCTCACCGGCACTGCGTCCCCCTCCGCCAGCGACAAAGGAAAGAAGAACGGCCGCCGCGGGCGTGCCCAGGCCGAAGCGGCGGCTGGAGAGGATAGCCCGGAGGACGCAGCCGGAGGCGAGGACCGGGGCATCCTGCGCAACAAGAACGAGACGCACGAGCGGATCGTGCTGTCAGCCCGCTTCGCCTGCCCGGTCTCAGGCTTCACCATCGACGAGATCGAGCCGCGGCTCTTCTCCTTCAACGCGCCCGCGGGGGCCTGCCCCAAGTGCGACGGCCTCGGCAACGAGCTGCAGTTCGAGCCCGACCTCATCGTGCCCGACCGCACCCTCTCCCTGCGCGACGGCGCCGTCGTGCCCTGGGCGCGGACCGGCAACACCTCGCCGTATTACGAGCAGACGCTGGAGTCGATCGCGCGGCACTACAAGGTCAAGATGTCGACCCCGTGGGAGGAGCTGCCGCGCCGCGTGCAGGATGTCATTTTGTTCGGCTCGGGCAACGACGAGATCACCTTCACCTACGAGGACGGCGCGCGCCGCTACAGCACGACGAAGCCGTTCGAGGGCGTGATTCACAACATCGAGCGGCGCTGGCGCGAGACCGACAGCGAGTGGGTGCGCGACGAGCTCTCCCGCTACCAGGGCAGCCATCCGTGCGATGCCTGCCACGGCTACCGCCTGAAGCCGCAGGCGCTTTGCGTCAAGATCGGCGGCAAGCACATCGGCGAGGTGGGCGAGATGTCCATCCGCGCCGCCAACCAGTGGTTCGCCGAGATTCCGGCCACGTTCACGCCGCAGCAGACCGAGATCGCCAGCCGCATCCTGAAGGAGATCCGCGAGCGGCTGCAGTTCCTGAACGACGTCGGGCTCGAGTACCTGACGCTCTCGCGCTCCTCCGGCACCCTGTCCGGCGGCGAGAGCCAGCGCATCCGGCTCGCCTCGCAGATCGGCTCCGGCCTCACCGGCGTGCTCTACGTGCTGGACGAGCCCTCGATCGGGTTGCATCAGCGCGATAATGCGCGTCTGCTCGAGACCCTGAAGCACCTGCGCGACCTCGGCAACACCGTGCTGGTGGTCGAGCACGACGAGGACGCGATCCTCGCCGCCGATCACGTGGTCGACATGGGCCCTGGCGCCGGCATCCATGGCGGCCGGATCGTGGCGCAGGGCACGCCGCTCGACATCATGGCCGACCCGAACTCGCTGACCGGCCAGTACCTGACCGGCGTGCGTTCCATTCCGCTGCCGAAGCAGCGCCGCGCGCCCACGAAGGGCAAAGCGCTGAAGGTCATCGGCGCGCGCGCCAACAACCTGCAGAACGTGACGGCCGAAATCCCCGTCGGCCTCCTCACCTGCGTCACCGGCGTCTCCGGCGGCGGCAAGTCGACATTCCTCATCGACACCGTCTACAAGGCGGTCGCGCGCAAGCTGAACGGCGCCCGCGAGCACCCGGGCGAGCACGATCGCATCGAGGGCCTGGAGGCTTTCGACAAGGTGATCGACATCGATCAGTCCCCGATCGGCCGCACGCCGCGGTCCAATCCGGCCACCTACACCGGCGCCTTCACGCCCATCCGCGAGTGGTACGCCGGCCTGCCGGAAGCGAAGGCGCGCGGCTATCAGCCGGGCCGTTTCTCCTTCAACGTCAAGGGCGGCCGCTGCGAGGCCTGCCAGGGCGACGGCGTCATCAAGATCGAGATGCACTTCCTGCCCGACGTCTACGTCACCTGTGACGTCTGCAAGGGCAAGCGCTACAACCGCGAGACGCTGGACGTTACCTTCCGCGACAAGTCCATCGCCGACGTGCTCGACATGACGGTCGAGGAAGGCGCGGAGTTCTTCAAGGCCGTCCCGGCGATCCGCGACAAGCTCGAGACGCTGGCCCGCGTCGGCCTCGGCTACATCCACATCGGCCAGCAGGCGACCACCCTGTCGGGCGGCGAGGCCCAGCGCATCAAGCTCGCCAAGGAGCTGTCGCGCCGCGCCACGGGCCGCACGCTCTACATCCTCGACG
>JAEZHL010000229.1 GCA_023416575.1 Pseudomonadota bacterium | reverse complement strand
AAAGTGTGAGCGACCTGCGGGCTGATCGCGTTATCCTTGCGCCTGCGCATTGGAGATTCACGTGCGGATCGGTGTCCCCAGGGAGATCAAGGTTCGGGAGTATCGGGTCGGGCTCACACCGACCAGTGTGCGCGAGCTGACAGCACTCGGACACGAGGTGCTGGTCGAGCAGGGGGCGGGTGCCGGCATCGGCATGGATGATGGCGACTACGCGCGCGCCGGCGGCACCATCCTCGCGAGCGCTGCCGAGATCTACGCCCAGGCCGAGATGATCGTGAAGGTGAAGGAGCCGCAGGCCAGCGAGCGCGCCATGCTGCGCCCGGGGCAGGTGCTCTTCGCCTACCTGCATCTGGCACCGGATCCGGATCAGGCGGCCGATCTCATCCGCAGCGGGGCCGTGTGCATCGCTTATGAGACGGTCACATCGCCGTCAGGCGGCCTGCCGCTGCTCGCACCCATGTCAGAGGTGGCCGGCCGCATGTCCGTCCAGGCCGGCGCCTATTTCCTCGAGAAGACGCATGGCGGCCACGGCATCCTGCTC
The DNA here is from genome assembly GCA_023416575.1 of Pseudomonadota bacterium. GTDB lineage: Bacteria > Pseudomonadota > Alphaproteobacteria > Rhizobiales > Hyphomicrobiaceae > ZC4RG25. The sequence continues at coordinate 2,576 of JAEZHL010000229.1, read as the reverse complement.
GGCGGCGTTCCTGGCGTCGATCCGGCCAAGGTGGTGGTCATCGGCGGTGGCGTGGTCGGCACGCACGCGGTCCACATCGCGCTCGGCATGGGGGCCGACGTCTGGGTCATCGATCGCAATGTCGACGTGCTGCGCCGGCTCTGGAGCCACTTCGGGCGTCCGCTCAATACGGTCTACTCCACGCGCGATGCCATCGATCGCCACTTGAAGGACGCGGACCTCGTGATCGGCGGCGTGCTGATTCCCGGTGCGGAGGCGCCGAAGATCATCACGCGCGAGCACGTGGCAATGATGCGCCCCGGCTCGGTCATCGTCGACGTGGCGATCGATCAGGGCGGCTGTGCCGAGACGTCGCGGCCGACGACGCACGACAATCCGACCTACGTTGTCGACGGGGTCATTCACTACTGTGTCGCGAACATGCCGGGTGGCGTGCCGAAGACGTCGACCCAGGCGCTCAACAACGCCACTCTGCCGTTCGTGATCGCACTTGCCGGATACGGATGGAAGCGAGCGCTTGCAGATGACGAGCACTTGCGCAAAGGGCTAAACATCTGGAATGGGATGGTCACATGTGCCCCTGTAGCGGAGGCGCTCGGCTACGAGTATGTTCCTCCGGAATCAGCGCTTCGCTGAAAATTGCTGCAACGCGGCATTAAAAACAGGCTTTTACAGAGGCGCCAGCCCGCATAACAATAACGGCGCCAGGGAGGGAGACGAGAACGTGGAGTACTTCGCGCAGCAGATCATCAACGGCCTCACTCTCGGCTCCATTTATGGGCTGATTGCGATCGGCTACACGATGGTTTTCGGCATCATCGGCATGGTCAATTTCGCCCATGGCGATGTTTTCATGATGTCGACGTTCGTCGCCCTGATCTTCTATCTCATCCTGACGCAGGTTCTGGGCCTCGGCTCCTTGCTGTTCTCGTTGCTGCTCGTCATGTTCGCGGGCATGTTCCTGACGTCGCTGTGGAGCTGGACAATCGAGCGGCTCGCCTATCGGCCATTACGCGGATCATTCCGATTGGCGCCGCTGATCTCGGCGATCGGCATGTCCATTTTCCTGATGAACTTCGTGCAGGTCACGCAGGGCCCCCGCAATAAGCCGCTGCCACCGATGCTGAACGAGGTGCTGGTGTATCAAACGGCTTCCGGCGGCTCGATCGTTCTCTCCTACCGGCAGATCCTGATCATGGCCGCGACCGTGGTGCTGCTCACCGCGTTCTGGTACGTCGTTCAGCGAACGCCGCTCGGCCGGGCGCAACGGGCCTGTGAGCAGGATCGCAAGATGGCGGCGCTTGTCGGGGTCGATGTCGACCGGACGGTCTCGATCACGTTCATCATGGGAGCTGCGCTCGCGGCCGTCGCAGGTGTGATGTACCTCCTCTATTATGGCGTGGTGAATTTCGCCGATGGCTTCGTGCCGGGCATCAAGGCATTCACAGCTGCGGTTCTCGGCGGCATCGGCTCGCTGCCCGGGGCTGTCATGGGCGGCCTGCTGATCGGGCTCATCGAGGTGCTCTGGTCGGCCTATTTCTCGATCGACTACAAGGATGTCGCGGCATTCTCCATTCTCGCCATCACGATGATCTTCCTGCCCTCGGGAATCCTCGGACGGCCCGAAGTGGAGAAGGTCTGACGCATGGCGACGCTTGCTGAAACGCGCAGTCCCCCGGCCACTGGCCAGGCGGTCGCCTGGTCCGCGGCCCTCAAGAAGGCGGCATTCTCGGCGCTCGTCACCTTTGGGCTCTGTTTTCCGATCATCGCCCTCAGGACGCACACCGATATCAGCAACAGGCTGATCCTCGAGCCGCGCTGGCACCTCGTCGCGGCGTTCGTCGGCATCGTCTTCGTCGCGCGGTTTCTGCTGGCCATCATGCCGAACCGTCGCGAGGCGGTCAGAAAGACATCAAGCCGTTTCGCGATTTCCGAGGGGACATCGAAGTTCCTCGGCATCCTTGGTCTCGGCGTGCTCGCCGCCTATCCGTTCCTCGCGATCTGGCTGACGGGCAACGCAGGCTCGGTGAAGTGGATCGATAACTTCGGCATTCAGATCCTCATCTACATCATGCTGGGATGGGGGCTGAATATCGTGGTCGGGCTCGCCGGCCTGCTCGACCTCGGGTATGTGGCGTTCTACGCCGTCGGGGCCTACTCGTCGGCTTTGTTGTCGACGACCTTCGGCCTCTCGTTCTGGATGGTGCTGCCGCTCGCTGGGATATTGGCCGCATTCTGGGGCATTCTGCTCGGATTCCCTGTGCTGCGGCTGCGGGGAGACTATCTCGCCATCGTCACTCTGGCATTCGGTGAGATCATCCGCCTCGTTCTCATCAATTGGATCGACCTGACCGGCGGATATGCGGGCATCTCGGGCATCCCCCGCCCGACCTTCTTCGGCATTCCCTTCAATGCCAGCGACCAGGGCTTCGCGGCGGTGTTCGGGCTCGAGTTCAGCCCGCTCTACCGCACGATCTTTCTCTACTACATCATCCTGTTACTCGCGCTGCTGACCAACTGGGTGACCATAAGGCTGCGCCGGCTTCCGGTCGGCCGTGCTTGGGAAGCGCTCAGGG
>JAEZHL010000225.1 GCA_023416575.1 Pseudomonadota bacterium | reverse complement strand
GCTCTCCCTGTCAGGGCAGGGTCGTCCCTGCCGGAGCCCCTTGGCTGCGAGGTCGTCCTCGCGGGGTATCGGGCCGGTAATTTAGTCCGGCGATCGACATGGTCAAGCAATGCGCAACCGGTCACGGCAGGCGGGGATCGGGACCCTCGAAGATCGGCGCATCGGCCCATGTTGCGGCGCGCTGGCGCTGCTCGGGGCTGCGGACCGTCCATGCGAACAAGGGGAGCCGCATGACCTCGCGCGCGAAGCGTGTGACGGGGGTCGGAAGGTCATCGACATGATAGGCGATGAAGCTCGGCTCCGCGGGGCCTGCCTCCAGGCAGTGGCTGAGCCGCATGGCGCGCTCGGGACCGATCTCGTCCGGCCACCAGTGCGGCCCTCGATAGATGCCCGAGACGATGCCGCGCGGCAGCGCCGGGGCGAGCGCGCGCATCGCTGTGATGATCGCAGGGTCGAACGACATCAGGGCAAGCGGTCCCTGGTAGGCGAGGGAAAGTGCCGCGATCGCCGTCAGGAAGCGCGGGTCGGGCGGGTTCCAATCGCTCTTGATCTCGACGAGGAGGGGCACCCTGCCGGCCACCAGCTCGAGAAACGCGGGGTAGGACAGGATGGTCGTGTCGGACTGACCACGGTAGCAAAGCCCGGCGAGCTCGTCCGGCCCCCGCGCCGCGATGGGACCCGTCGCATCGACGAGGCGGTCGAGTGTCTCGTCGTGAAAGACGAACGGCGTACCGTCGTTGGCCGGCTGGAGGTCGCATTCGATGCCGAAGCCCGCCGCGATCGCCGCCTCGAATGCCGGACCCGTGTTCTCGATGCGGCCCGCCACCGCGTCGTGCAGGCCGCGATGGGCGATCGGGCGCAGGAATACCGGGGAAAGGCGCGCGAAACCGTGATCGAACATGGATGAACCCGGAAGCATTTACCGTTGCAAGAAACCACGATCTATCGGACGAGGTGCTGCCGACTATGCAATCTGCCACCGCCGCTTTAGGCTTCCAGCCCAGCGAGGGGCGCGGCGCGAACTCGCCGGAGAATTTTCGATGAGAGTTGGGTCGAGACTGGTCGCGGCATCGCTAGTGTGGATCGCCGCCACGGGAGAGGTCCCATCCGCGGCGGCCGATACGCCGGCCCTCGCCCCCCACCGCGCCGTCTACGATATCAGTTTGGTCGATGCGCGGCCAGGGGCCGGCGTCGCCGAGCTCACGGGCCGGATGGTGTACGAGCTGACGGGCTCGGCCTGCGCGGGCTATACGCAGAAGATGCGTTTCGTTACCCGCAGCACGAGCCAGGAAGGCGAGACGACGGTCAGCGACATGCGTCTGTCGAGCTGGGAGGATGGGGCCGGCAGCCGTTTCCGGTTCAACAACTCGCAGTTCCGCGACGACCGGCAAACCGATCAGACGGTCGGTGAGGCCGTGCGGCGGACGAACCCGGGCGAGCTGAGGGTCGAGCTCACGAAGCCGAAAAAGCGGGTCATCAAGGTGCCGGGGGAGCCGATGTTTCCCATCCAGCACTCGATCAACCTGCTCAAGATGGCGCAGGCCGGCAAGTCGGTCTACACGGCGGATCTCTACGATGCGTCCGAGAAGGGCGAGAAGGTGTATGCGACGAACGCCTATATCGGCGGGCGCCATGCGCCGGGTCACAACAAAAGCCTGTCGGCGGTGCCGAATTCCGAGCCATTGAACGAGCTGGCCTCCTGGCCGGTGGCGCTCAGCTACTACGAGCGCGGCAAGGAGTTGGAGGACGCGGTGCCGTCCTATGAGATCGCGTTCCTCATTTTCGAGAACGGCGTGTCGCGGCGGCTGCTGATCGATTACGGCAACTTCTCGATCCGCGGCGAGCTCAAGGAGCTGGCGTTCATGGAGCCGGAGAAGTGTAGCCCAACTCCGGCCCGCAAGTAGCTTTGCCGGATCGGAAGCGATACTAGCTGGCGCCCCAGAGCCAGGCGGCGCCGCGCACGCCGCTGGCATCACCCCATTTCGGCGGACGGATGTCGATGCCGGCGGGCTCGCTCAGCACGTAGGGCGCCATCAGGTCCGGCAGCATGTCGTAGAGATGCTGCAGCTGGGACAGGCCGCCACCGAGCACGATCACTTCCGGATCGATGATATTGACGACGTGCGCGAGCCCGCGCGCGAGCCGTGAGGCATGGCGCGCCAGCGTGTCCCGCGCCGCAGGATCCTCGGCAGCTGCGCGGTCCGCGATGTCTTTGGCCGATAGCCGCTCTCCGGCCACGCGCGCGTGATCGGCCTCGAGCGCCGGTCCGCTGACCCAGGTCTCGATGCAGCTCTGGCGGCCGCACCAGCAACGGGGCCCGGGGAATTCGTCCGCCATCGGCCAGGGAAGGGGATTGTGGCCCCACTCGCCGCCGATGCCGCGCGGGCCGTCGAGGAGCTGGCCTTGGGCGACGATACCGCCGCCGCAGCCGGTGCCGAGGATGACGCCGAACACGGAGTGGGCGCCGGCGGCAGCGCCGTCGGAGGCTTCCGAGAGAGCGAAGCAGTTGGCGTCATTGGCGGCCCGTACCCGCCGATCCAGATATTGCGCGAGATCGCGGTCGAACGGACGGCCATTGAGCCAGGTGGAATTCGCATTCTGCACCCGGGCGGTAACCTGTGACACGGAACCCGGAATGCCGACCCCGACAGTGCCGCGCGATCCAGCCTCCGCTTCGAGCCGGAGCACCAGCCCGCGAATGGCTTCGAGTGTGGCCTTGTAATCATCGCGCGGTGTCGCGATGCGGATCTCGCCGCTCGA
>JAEZHL010000170.1 GCA_023416575.1 Pseudomonadota bacterium | reverse complement strand
TGCACGTCGTCACCGTCGACGGCACCGGAATCACGAAGATCGAGGATCTGAAGGGCAAACGCGTTTCGACCGGATCACCCGGCAGTGCGACCGAGCTGTTCGCCTTTCGCGTGCTCGAAGCCGCAGGGCTCAACCCTGAGAAGGATATCAAGAAGGAACGCCTCGGCGTCGCCGAAAGCGTCAACGCCGTGAAGGACAAGAAGATCGAAGCGTTCTTCTGGGTTGGCGGCCTGCCGACGGCAGCTGTGACAGACCTCGCAGCGACCCCGAACACGAAGATCAAGTTCATAGAGATCGCGCCCCTGGCAGCGAAGATGAACGCCAAGTACGGCCCGCTCTATGCGGAGGCGACGATTCCCAAGGAAACCTACACGGGGATGGACGCTGACACCCAAAACATCACCGTCTGGAACATTCTCGCGGTCAACGAGAGCATGTCGGAGGATCTCGCCTACAAGCTCACGAAGATCGTCTTCGAGACGCGCGAGGATCTGGCGAAGGTCCACAAGGAAGCCCTCAACATCAAGCCGGAACTGCAATCTGTGAAGCGGTCCGGCATCCCGTTCCACGCGGGTTCGCTCAAGTACTTCGCCGAGAAGGGGATCAAGGTCGACTGATGGTTGGCCTGCGCTGATACACGACGTGTCACCGGGCCCGGCGGCCCGGTGATGTGTTTGGGGGCAATTCAAGAACAATAAGAAACGGGAAAGGGCAGTCGGAGGAAAACGTTGACTGACACTGAAGATCGGGGACCCGCACTAGGGAGTGGTCTTTCGGCGGCGGAATTGGCTGCTGTGGAAGAGGAAAAACTCAAGGCCGCTGAGCAGTATATCGAGGAGGAGGAGGGTGCGACGAACCGCGTTGGCGGGCTCGTCGGAATGGCAATCACCGCCATCGCTGTCGCCGTCTCCCTGTTTCACATTTATGCGGCTTACGACATCGTTCCGGCCCACGTCCTGCGACCCGTTCATGTCGGATGTGTCCTGTTCCTCGTCTTTCTCCTGTTCCCGATGACGCCACGGATGCGCGACAGAATCCGCTGGTGGGATTGGGTGCTCGCTTTCGCGAGCCTCGGCGTGATCGGCTACATGCTCAGCCAGGGCGAGGACTTCGGCGATCGGGCCATCATGGCCGAGCCGATGGACGTCGCCGTTGGTGTGGTGCTCATTGTGCTGCTGCTCGAAGGAACGCGGCGGGCAACCGGCTTCATCATGCCCGTGGTCGCGATCGCATTCATTCTCTATGCGATGTTCGGCAATTACCTGGGCGATCCCTGGACGCATCGCGGCTATCCAGTCGACCGGCTCATCGGTCACCTCTACATGACACTTGAGGGAATCTTCGGCACGACCGTCGATGTTTCGTCGAGCCTGATTATTCTGTTCACGATCTTCGGTGCGGTTCTGCAGGTCTCTGGCGCCGGCAAGTTCTTCATCGATTTCTCGTTCGCTGCCATGGGTGGCAAACGCAATTCGGCCGGACGCGCCGTCGTGCTATCATCGTTTCTGCTCGGTGGCCCCTCGGGTTCGGGCGTTGCGACGACGGTGACGATCGGCACGGTCGCTTATCCGCTGCTGGCGAAGGCGGGGTACGAAAAGAATGCGGCCGGTGGCCTGCTCGCGGCCGGCGGCCTCGGCGCAATCATCTCACCACCGGTACTCGGCGCGGCAGCCTTTCTCATCGCCGAGTTCCTCAAGATCTCGTACTTCGACGTGATCCTGATGGCGGTCATTCCGACCCTTCTCTATTACCTGGCAATCTGGGCCATGGTCGAGGTCGACGCGCGCAAGCACGGAGGTGCCGGCGAGCTCATGGTCGAGGAGGGAACGCTCTGGCGGCTGCTCAAGGGCTACTGGTTCCACTTCGGCTCGCTCATCTCGATCATCCTGTTTCTCCTGCTCGGCTTCTCGCCCGTCCTCTCCGTCTTCTGGGCGACCGTATTGGCAATCGGGTCCAGCGCCATTCGTTCGGACACGGCGCTCGTGCCACGCGCGGTGGTGCTGGCGACGATCGCCGCCGGGGTGGGCCTGGAGCTGCTAGGCTTGCTTGGCCAGGGAGCTCTCGCGCTGTCAGTCTATGCGGCACTCGTCGCCGCGGCCGCGATGGGGCTGTTCCTGCCGCAGATCGCGCCGGTCACGAAACGGCTCGTGCAAGCCCTTCGGGACGGCACGACGGGCGTCCTCAACGTGGCAGCGACGTGCGCAACGGCTGGCATCATCGTTGGCGTCGTGACGCTGACGGGCCTCGCGCAGCGGTTCGCCGACATCATCATCGGCTACGCACAGGGCAGCCTGCTGCTGACCGCGATCTTCACGGCGGCTATCGTCTGGATCGTCGGGTTGGCCGTGCCGGTGACGGCTTCCTACATCATGTGCGCTGTCATCGCGGCGCCCGCGCTCATCAAGCTCGGGGTACCGGATTTCGCGGCGCATATGTTCATCTTCTACTACGCGGTTCTGTCGGAGGTATCACCGCCGACCGCGCTGTCGCCGTTCGCCGCGGCGGCCATCACCGGGGGCAGCCCGTACAAAACCACGCTGCAGTCGTGGAAGTACACGATGCCGGCCTTCCTCGTGCCATTCGTGTTCGTGGTCGATCCGCTCGGCGTCGGGCTGCTGCTGCATGTGCCGGAAGGGCGGAGCTGGTTCGATGTCGCTGAAATCACACTGACGACGTCAGCGGGCATCGTGGCGATCGCCTTCGCGCTCCAGCGGTTCATGATCAAGCAGAACACGGCACTTGAAACGGGTCTGTTCTGGGCGGCGGGATTCCTGCTCGTTTTCGCAGCACTGGTTGACGCGGTTACGGTCTCCTTGCTGGGCGTCCACCTGGCAACGGACATTCCCGGTACGCACATCCCCTGGAACGTTCCCATCGGGCTGGCACTCGTCGCCGCGGCTGTCGTGATGCAGCGCATGCGCACAGCAAGCTGATCGACCCTGAGCGTGCGCGGCGGCGTAACAGCCGTCCGCACACGACGTTGGCAGCGTTACGCAGTGCTGGCTGGCCCTCGCGGCTGCGTGGTGGGAATTCATATCTGCCGGGATAGGATTGGGCATCATAACATCAGCGCCGGCGGCAGGGAGAGACTGACATGATCCTTGGGAATGATGTGGCGGCGGTCGTAACGGGCGGCGCATCGGGGTTGGGGGCGGCCACTGCAACTGCGCTCGCCGGCAAGGGCGTCAGAGTTGCGGTGTTCGATGTCAATGAGAATGCGGGACGCGCGCTCGCCGCGAACATCGGTGGCGCCTTCGTCAAATGCGACGTGACCAGCGAGGCGAGCGTGGATGCAGCTTTGGCCGCGGCACGGGCGCTCCACGGGCAGGAGCGCATCCTCGTCAATTGCGCTGGGATCGCGATCGGCCGGCGCATCGTGCGACGGGACAAGGACAGCGGCGCGGTCGAGCCGCACGATCTCGCCAGCTTCACCCGCGTGATCCAGATCAATCTCATCGGCACCTTCCTGATGATCTCGAAGTGCGCCGCGGGCATGCTGAGTCTCGAGCCCTTGCCGCCCGATGGCGAACGTGGGGTCATCATCAACACCGCGTCCGTCGCCGCGGAAGACGGACAGATGGGCCAAGTCGCCTATGCAGCATCGAAAGGTGGGGTGGCCTCGATGACGCTTCCCATTGCCCGGGACCTCGCGCGTGATGGGGTCCGCGTATGCAGCATTCTGCCGGGGCTGTTCCACACACCGATGTTCGACGGATTGCCGGAGGACGCGAAGAAATCGCTGGCGGCGACCGTGCCGTTCCCGTCCCGCCTCGGCCATCCCTCCGAGTACGCGATGCTGGCGCTGCAGATTTGCGAGAACGCAATGCTGAATGGCGCGAGCATTCGGCTTGATGGCGCCATACGGCTCGCGCCGCGCTGAGATCCAGTTGTTCATGGAACAGATCGGGCGTTCAGGGATTTTTCGCAGTGATCCGTAGTGCCGGGGACCCAGGGCCAGCGAGCCTTCGCTCGCGAAC
>JAEZHL010000166.1 GCA_023416575.1 Pseudomonadota bacterium | reverse complement strand
TCGAGGTTGTCGATCTCGGGGACACGAGCAGATCCAAGGTTCCAGGGCCCCTGCGGTGTGCGAAGGGCGAGCCGGGAATCGAGCTCAGTCGAAACACGGAATAGGACACGAGCTCATGCGGCAAGGCGCACGAATGAAGGCGGCTGTCGAGGTGCTGGAGGACATCTTCGTCCGGCATCGCCCGGCAGCACAGGCCCTTTCCGACTGGGGCAAGGCGCATCGCTTCGCCGGCTCGGGTGATCGGGCCGCCATCGGTAATCTCGTCTACGACGTTCTGCGCCGCCGGTTGTCGCTCGCCGCTCGGATGGGTGAGGACGGGCCGCGCGCGTTGGTGCTCGCGGCCGCGCCGGACGCGCTCGGGATGTCCGTGGACGAGGTGATCGCCGCAGCGGATGGCTCGCCGCACGCCCTCGAGCCACTGAACGATGCCGAGCGTGCCGGGCTCGCGGGCGATGTGCCAGCAGACGCGCCGTTACACGTGCGCGCGGACATTCCGGAATGGCTGGCACCATCGTTCGAGCGCGTGTTCGGCGCGCGGGCGATCTCGGAAGGCGAGGCGCTGGCCCGGCGCGCGCCCGTCGATCTCAGGGTCAACACGCTCAAGGCGGACCGTGAGCGAGTGCTGAAGGCACTTGCGCGATACGGCGCGTCGGTGACGGCGATGTCACCCGTCGGCGTCCGCATCCCGTCACCCACCGGTCCCGGCCGGACACCGAACGTCGAGGCCGAGCCAGGACATGGCAAAGGCTGGTACGAGGTGCAGGACGAGGGGAGCCAGATCGCGGCGCTCCTCGCAGGCCCGGCTCCGCGCCGCCAGATGCTCGACCTCTGCGCCGGTGCCGGCGGAAAGGCACTGGCGCTGGCAGCGGCGATGCAGAACACGGGGCAGGTTTACGCCTACGATTCCGACCGGATTCAGCTCAGGCCGATTTTCGATCGCCTGAAGCGGGCTGGTGTCCGCAACGTGCAGGTGCTGCCGGCGGCGGATGAGGCTGCCGTCGTCGGCCTCGGTCCCCGTTTCGATGTCGTGCTGGTGGACGCGCCGTGCACGGGGTCGGGCGTGTGGCGGCGCCGGCCGGATTCGAAATGGCGCGTGAAGCCGCAGAACCTCGCCGACCGGCAGCAGGAGCAGCGCGCCGTGCTCGACCTCGGCGCCGGGCTCGTCCGGCCGGGCGGGCGCCTCGTCTACGTCACCTGCTCGGTGCTGCCGGAGGAGAACCGCGATCAGGTTTCGGACTTCCTGAGCCGCCACGCCGACTTCTCGCTTCAGCCATTTGCGGAGATATGGCCCACCTTCATCGGCGGCGAGGCACCCGAGTCCGCGGATGGTCACAGCGATACCCTGCTGCTGACACCGTCTCGTCATGGTACCGACGGGTTCTTTATTGCGAGCCTTCTACGTCACGACTTGTGATGCGGTATTTCTACTGTTTTTTCGCCATTGATGAAGTCGTCACGAAATTGACTCTTGAATTGGTCTTGCGACCCGTTAAGTACAGTCGCGCTGAGGCCAGAGGGGTCTCGATCAATGGCCAGGCCGATGGGCCGGTCGACGGGGGTACGGCGAACCCTCGCCGCTGATCCGGCGGCATGCGAAAGGACATTCGTCCATCATGGCAACAGCTTCGAAGGTGAAGCGGCCACGGCGCGCACCGGCGCGCTCCTGCCTCGGTCCAGTTGCTGATCTCGAGGCGCACCTTCCGCAGGAATGGTGGCGGAAGCTCTTCAACGCTCTCTACGTGAAGACCGACGGCGACGTCGTCGAGAACGTCGAGAACACGCGCCGCGAGGTGGACTTCATCGTGTCCGCCGCGGCGATCCAGCCGCACAGCACGATCCTCGATCTGTGCTGCGGCCAGGGCCGCCATTGCCTTGAGCTGGCGCGGCGCGGCTTCAAGAACGTCACCGGTGTCGACCGGTCGCGCTATCTCATCCGCCTTGCACGCAAGCGGGCGCAGGCGGAAGCGCTGCAGGTCGTCTTCAAGGAAGGCGACGCGCGCAATCCGCGGCTGCCGGAGAGCAGCTTCGACTGCGTTGCCATCATGGGCAACTCGTTCGGCTACTTCTCGAACAAGCAGGACGACGAGAAGGTGCTGACGACGGTCGGCAAGATCCTGCGCCCGACCGGCCAGCTCGTGCTCGACATCACCGACGGCGCCTACATGGCCGAGCACTTCGACCGGCGCTCGTGGGAATGGATCGACGAGCACCAGTTCGTCTGCCGTGAGCGCTCCATCAGCCAGGATCGCGAGCGCCTCATCAGCCGCGAGGTGATCGTTCACGACGAGATGGGCGTCATCGCCGACCAGTTCTACGCCGAGCGGCTCTACACGCGGGAGAGCATCACGCGGCTGCTCGAGAAGACGGGCTTCCGCAATGTGCGCCACCACGGCCACGCGGAGGCGCAGTCCGATCGCGACCAGGATCTCGGCATGATGGCGCGCCGCATCCTGCTTACGGCCGACGCGCCCCAGCTGCCGGCCCGCAAGAGCCGCGGCAAGGTCCAGCAGATCGACGTCACGGTTCTGCTCGGCGACCCGCGGCTTCCCGATACCGTGAAGCGCGGCGGCACGTTCAATCCGGAAGACCTCGAGACCGTGCGCAAGCTCAAGGACGCACTGTCGACGCTGCCCAACTACAAGTTCCGCTACCTCGACAATCACGCGACCCTGGAGCGGGACCTGGCGGGGCTGAGGACGGACCTAGTGTTCAACCTCTGCGACGAGGGCTTGAACAACGATCCGTTCAAGGAGCTTCATGTGCCGTCGATGCTGGAGGTCCTCGGGCTTCCCTACACGGGCGCGGCCCCTTCGGCGCTGGCGGCCTGCTACGACAAGGGGCTGGTGCGGGCGGTGGCGATGACGCTCGACGTGCCGGTTCCGCTCGAGACCTACGTGCGACCCGGCGACCAGGGCGCGACGCTGCCCTCCGTGTTCCCTGCGCTCCTGAAGCCGAACTACGGCGACAGCTCACAGGGCATCACCAAGGATGCTGTCGTCAGCAACGAGCGGGCATTGCTCGACTATCTCGAGCGCCTGCGGGCCGACTTCCCGCGCCGCCCGATCCTCGTGCAGGAGTACCTGACGGGTCCTGAGTATTCGGTCAGCCTCATCGGCAACCCGGATCAGGGACTCCGTGCACTGCCGCTGCTCGAGGTGGACTTCTCGCGGCTCGATCCCGATCTGCCGCGGATCCTCGGCTACGAGTCGAAGTGGGAGCCGGACAGCCCGTACTGGACCCAGATTCGCTATCACGAGGCGAACCTGCCGGATCAGCTGCAGTCGCAGTTGATCGAGCACTCGGCGCGGCTCTTCGAGCGGCTCGGCTGCCGGGATTATGCGCGCTTCGACTTCCGCGCCGACGCGCGTGGCGAGATCAAGTTGCTGGAGGTGAACCCGAACCCAGGCTGGTGCTGGGACGGCAAGCTCAACATCATGGCCGGGTTCCAGGGCATCCGCTACGCGGAACTGCTTGGCCAGATCCTGGCCGCTGCGGAAGAGCGGTTGGGGATTGTCGCGCGGCCAGTCGGTGTGGCGGCCAACGGCAACCAGGTGGCGGGACAATTTCAGTCGACGGTGGCATGAGCGATCGCCCGGATCGATTGTCAGGCGAGTGAGCATCAGGGGCGGAGCCCCTGATGCAACGATGCTAGGCGGCCGCTATTCCATCCGGCCCGGCGCGTTGAGCTGGCGGGACTGGAGAGACTGAGACCGGCTTTGTTGTGCGTGCGGCCGGTACGACCGCATCTGCTTCGAATGCGTGCTCTTCTTCGACTGCGCGTGCTTGCCTTTTTGGCCGTGCTTCGTGGTCTTGTGCTTCGATGTGCTCGTCGCCGTTTGCTG
>JAEZHL010000164.1 GCA_023416575.1 Pseudomonadota bacterium | reverse complement strand
ACCGTGTTCTCGATGTACGCGTGCCGTGGCTGGTCGATCCGCTCGGCCGTACACGTATCTCTTTTGAGACCTTCCCGATGATAGGTCTGATGCACGCCTCGGTGCGAGATGAGCTGAACGCTCGCGTCCGCCAGGGGCGCGACCCGCCACGACGCGTTGAGGACATAGAGCGAGCCGACCAGAGCGCCGACCGCGAGGAGGACGAGACGACGTTTGCGCATGCGGCGCTTCCAACCGCTGGACGATGACCGCAATTTGGACATGCTGCGCGCTCGCCCAGTGAGGTTAGGCGCAGCCTTGCCAAAAGGAGTGCAGCTGGGCACAGTTGCGTCGATTGCGCGAATTTTCCCCCGACATTGGAGAACCGTCACACGTGCTCAGCGCGCCTACACCGTTGCGGGTTGGCTTCATTCTGGCCAACAATTTCACGCTGACGGCGTTTGCAAACTTCGTCGATATTCTTCGACTTGCGGCCGACGAGGGCGACAAAAGCCGGCCGATCCGATGCCAGTGGCAGATCATGTCCCATTCCGACGAGGCGATCCGCGCGAGCTGCGGCGCTTACCTGCGCGCGACGTCCGGTCTGGTTGATCCCGCCAACCTCGACTACATCGTCGTCGTGGGTGGGCTTCTCCATAACGGGCCCCAGCTCCACGCCAAGTCGGAGGAATATCTCCGTGGCGCCGCACGCACAAACACGAAGCTCGTGGGGGTGTGTACGGGCAGTTTCATTCTGTGCAGGCTCGGGCTGCTCGAAGGGCGAAAGTGCTGCATCAGCTGGTATCACTATCGAGATTTTCTCGAGGAGTTCGGCGATCTGGTGCCGATCGCCGATCAACTCTACATCGTCGACGGTGATCGCATAACGTGCTCGGGCGGAACCGGCGTTTCCTATCTCGCAGCAGCGCTTGTCGAGCGGCACCTCGGGCCTGCAATCGCGCAGAAGGCGCTTCATATCCTACAGATCGATCGCGCCCGGCCAGGCTCTGCGGCACAGCCCGCGCCCCCGATGGCCCTTTCAGGCGACAATGATCGCGTTTCGCGCGCACTGCTCATCATGGAGCAAAATCTGGCGCGGCCTATCTCGGTGGCGGAGATTGCGGCCCATGTCCACACGAGCGCCCGCCAGCTCGAGCGGTTGTTCAAGGAGAAGGTCGGCTGCGCCCCGCACTCGGCCTATCTTCGGCTGCGACTGAAGCACGCCAAGTGGATGCTGAACTCTGATCTTTCGCTGGCGGCGATTGCTGCCGATACCGGCTTTGCCGACGGCGCGCATCTGAGCAAGACGTTCAAGCTCGTCTACGGGATCAACCCTTCGGAGCAGCGCAAGCGTCAGCTGGCGCTGAACGCGAAGCCGTCGCGCCGGGTCATCCAGACAGACGACGCCGCGCGCCGCATTTTCGATTGATGTGCGCGGAAGGCGTCAGCGAGGCGCCTTCGCCGGACGCTCGATGTGAAGCCGGCGCCCCGTCTAATGCGCTAGGATTCGGCCGAGGGCGGCGCGGAACTCGCGGTAGTCGTCGATCACGGCGTCGGGGGCGAGGTCTGGCACGGGGACGTGCGTATAGCCGAAGGTGACCCCGATGACGGGGATCTGAGCTGCCTTCGCCGTTTTCACGTCCACCTCGCTGTCGCCGACCATGACCGCGCAGGCCGGATCGCCACCTGCGAGCCGGATGGCGCCGAAAAGGTGATCGGGATGCGGCTTGCAGACCGGGAAGGTGTCGCGGCCCGCCAGAGCACGGAACATCGACAGGAGGCCCAGCTGCTCGAGGAGCTGGCGTGACAGGTCCTCGCGCTTGTTCGTGCACACCGCCAGCGTGGCGCCTTCGCCAAGGCAGCCTTCGAGCACATCGACGAGGCCGTCGAAGGGCCGGCTCTCCACAGCGATGTTGTCCGTGTAGTAGGCAAGAAAAGTGTCGAGCATCCGATCGAGCTCGGGCTCGGTGAACGGCACGCTCTGATATCTAAGGCCGGCGGCAATCATCTGGCGCGCGCCGAAGCTGATTTCGGGCTTCAAGCGTTCGGGGGCCACCGCCTCGAGGCCACGACTCGTGAACACGTGGTTGGCCGCGAGGATGAGGTCTGGCGCCGTGTCGACAAGGGTGCCGTCGAGATCGAAGACGAGGGTCACATCGCGCATTGCTCGGCGGAACTCCCTTTCAAGCCCGGTCGACTTCTAGGGCATCTCCCCAGTGCTGTCACCGGCCATGGCGGCGCTTGCCAGCGGCTGTCCCCGGACTTAGATGAGGTACGCCAAACAGCTAACTTGGTCCTGGTGACCAGATTTTTCCGTGCATGGAGGTTCCCCAATGGACAAGCCCGTCATGAGTCTCCTCAAGACGCAGTGCTATATCGACGGCAGCTGGGTGGGTGAGCCTGCCCTTTCCGTGACCGATCCCGCGACCGGTGAAGAGGTCGCCAAAGTTCCGATGATGAGCGCCGAGGACACGCGCGCCGCGATCGCCGCCGCCGAGCGGGCGCAGCCGGCCTGGGCCGCCATGCTCGCCAAGGATCGCGCCAAGATCCTGCGGCGCTGGTTTGACCTGCAAGTCGAGTATGCCGACGAGCTGGCGATGCTGATGACGCGCGAGCAGGGCAAGCCGCTGGCCGAGGCCAAGGGCGAGGTCATGTACGCGGCTTCGTTCGTCGAGTACTTCGCCGAGGAGGCCAAGCGCATCCACGGTGAGACGATCCCGAGCTTCAAGAAGGACGCGCGCATCGTCTGCATCAAGCAGCCGATCGGTGTCGTGGCCGCCATCACGCCCTGGAACTTCCCCGCGGCCATGATCACGCGCAAGGTCGGGCCGGCCCTGGCGGTCGGCTGCACGGTCGTCTGCAAGCCCGCCTCCGAGACGCCGCTGACGGCGCTGGCGCTGGCTGAGCTCGCCGAGCGCGCCGGCGTTCCGAAGGGTGTCTTCAACGTCGTCACCGGCAAGGCCTCCGTGATCGGCGGCGAGCTGACGTCCAACCCGACGGTGCGGATGCTGACGTTCACCGGATCGACCGAGATCGGCAAGGTCCTCCTCGAGCAGTGCGCGAAGACCGTGAAGAAGGTCGGCATGGAGCTCGGCGGCAACGCGCCGTTCATCGTGTTCGACGACGCCGACCTCGACAAGGCGGTGCAGGGCGCCATGGCCTCGAAGTACCGCAATGCCGGCCAGACCTGCGTCTGCGCCAACCGTATCTACGTTCAGGACGGCGTCTATGATGCCTTCGCCGAGAAGCTGGCCGCGGAAGTTGCGAAGCTCAAGGTCGGCCGCGGCACCGAGGACGGCGTGACGACCGGCCCGCTCATCAACAAGGCGGCCGTCGAGAAGGTCGAGGAGCACATTGCCGACGCCACGTCCAAGGGCGCCAAGGTGATCCTCGGCGGCAAGGCGCTGGGCGGCAACTTCTTCGAGCCGACCGTTCTCACTGGCGTGACGACCGACATGAAGGTGGCGCGCGAGGAGACGTTCGGGCCGGTGGCGCCGCTGTTCCGGTTCAAGACTGAAGAAGAGGTGATCAAGCTCGCGAACGATACCGAGTTCGGGCTTGCCGCCTACTTCTACTCCCGTGACATCGGCCGCGTGTGGCGCGTTGGCGAGGCCCTGGAATACGGCATCGTCGGCATCAACGAGGGCATCATCTCGTCCGAGGTGGCGCCGTTCGGTGGCGTGAAGGAATCCGGACTCGGCCGCGAGGGCTCGCACCATGGCGTCGAGGAGTTCCTTGAGATCAAGTACATGCTGATGGGCGGCGTTTGATGTCCGACGTTTGGAAGTTGCAGGCGGCGGAGCGGGCGATCCAGTTCGTTGAACCGGGCATGAAGCTCGGGCTCGGGACGGGGTCGACCGCCGCCAAGTTCGTCGATCTCCTGGGTGCCAAGGTGAAGGCTGGCCTCGACGTCATCGGGGTGCCGACATCGGAAGCAACGCGTGCGCAGGCGGCTGCCCTCGGCATCCGCCTCACCACGCTCGAGGACGAGCCACTGCTCGACCTCACCATCGATGGTGCTGACGAGATCGACGGCAAGCTGCAGCTCATCAAGGGTGGCGGTGGCGCGCTGCTGCGGGAGAAGATCGTCGCAGCGGCCTCCGAGCGCATGATCGTGATTGCGGATGCCTCGAAGCGCGTCCCCGTGCTCGGCGCCTACCCGCTGCCGGTCGAGGTGGTGCGCTTCGGTCTCGCCGCGACACGCAACATGATCGAGATGCTGGCGGCGGACGCCGGCTGCACCGGCCATATCCGGCTTCGGGCGGGCCTGGACGGGCAGCCGTTCGTCACCGACGGCGGCAACTACATCTTCGACTGCGCCTTCGGCCGCATCGATGATGCCGATGCGCTGGACGAGGCACTGAAGCTCATTCCGGGAGTGGTCGAGAATGGCCTGTTCCTGGGATTGGCCGACGCCGCCATCGTCGCGGGCGCGGATGGCATCGAGTTGGTCGAAGCCGAGTACGGCGAAGGTGAATGATAGCCTCGGCCGTCATCCCGGAATGCGGGTCGCTCGAACGGCGGCTCGTGGCCCCGGATGACGGCAGTTTTCTGTCGCGGGTTGAACACCGGTTTCTACCTGGCGCCGCAATCACGCAGGACATGAGATGACCCAGTACGACTACGACTTGTTCGTGATCGGCGGCGGCTCGGGTGGGGTGCGTGCGGCGCGCATTGCGGCCGGATACGGCGCCCGCGTCGCGATCGCCGAGGAGTACCGGCTCGGCGGCACCTGCGTGATCCGCGGTTGCGTACCGAAAAAGCTTCTCGTCTACGCCAGCCGGTTCGCCGATGACTTCGAGGACGCGGCCGGGTTCGGCTGGACCGTGGGCGAAACGCGGTTCGACTGGGGCAAGCTCATCGAGAACAAGGATCGCGAGATCGCGCGGCTCGAGAGCATCTATCGCGGTAATCTGGAGAAATCGGGCGTCACGATCTTCGACGAGCGTGCCGAGATCGCCGGCCCGCATGCCGTGCGGCTGCGCGAGAGAGAGCGCACCGTCAGTGCCCGTTTCATTCTGGTCGCGACGGGCGCCAGCCCGTACATCGACACGCGCATTCTCGGATGCGAATGCGGCATCACCTCCAATGACGCGTTCGAGTTGCGCGAGCTGCCGCGCCGCATCGTTATTGCCGGCGGCGGCTATATCGCGGTGGAGTTCGCCGGAATTTTCGCCGGCCTCGGCGTCGAGACGACGCTCGTGCACCGCGGCGAGAAGCTGCTGCGCGGCTTCGACGAGGATCTGCGCGATGCGCTGATGGCCGAGTACACGAAGCGTGGCATCAAACTCATCATGAGCACCACCTTCTGGCAGATCGAGCGCCGGGAGGGCAGGCTTGTCGGCGATTTGAGCGATGGCAGCACGATCGAGGCGGACGAGATCATGTTCGCGATCGGGCGCACGCCGAACTCGGCCAGCCTCGGATTGAAGCACGCCGGGATCGCGTTCAGCGAGACGGGCGCGATCAAAGTCGATGCCGACAACCGCACGAACGTGCCGAGCATCTATGCGATCGGCGATGTGACCGACCGCGTGAACCTGACGCCGGTCGCCATTCGCGAGGGGCACGCCTTCGCCGACACGGTGTTCGGCAACAAGCCGTGGCGGGTCGACTACGACAATATTCCGACCGCAGTGTTCTCGACGCCCGAGATCGGCACGGTCGGCTATTCGGAGCTCGACGCGCGCGCCGCGGGGTATGCGCTCGATATCTACAAGGCGCAGTTCCGGCCCATGAAGCACACGCTTTCGGGGCGTAACGAGCGTACGCTGATGAAGCTCGTCGTCGACCAAGCCAGTCAGAAGGTGCTCGGGGTTCACGTCCTCGGCCCCGATGGGGGCGAGATCGTCCAGATGGCGGCGATCGCGTTGCGAATGGGCGCCACCAAGGCGGACTTCGACGCGACGATGGCCTTGCATCCGAGCGCGGCCGAGGAGCTCGTCACGATGCGCGAGAAGTGGGTCCCCAAGCCGGCAGCGCAGTAAGAAAGCCACAACGGCCGTAATTTTCATTGCGGCGCTTCCTTCCGGACGGCGACGTTTGCAACTTCTGGTAGTATTTCTGCCGTGAGTCGCCTGCGCGTTCCGGATTCAGCGCACATGAAGAGGACGGCTATGACGGCAATCGCCATCGCCCGCGCCTCGGCTGCACTCTTGTTCTGCATGGCTGCCGTGGTCTCGGGCCAAGCTCGGGCACAGAACTACGACGGAGCCGGCCTGTTGAGGTTCGGCGCATTCGGCCAAGTCACCCCGACCGAGTTCAATATCGATCGACCACTGGCGGCCAGGGGCTCGGCTTCCGGTACTGGCGGAGGCGGTGGTGGGTCCTTCGGCTACGATTGGCTGACGCACAACGGATGGATTCTCGGGATCGAGGCCGACCTCTCCTTCGATACGCTCCAGGTCGAGCGCGCGCGGCGCGAGTTCAGGGTCGACTACCTGGCGACGGTGCGGGGACGCCTGGGCGGCTATGTGACCCCCGACCTGCTTCTCTACGGCACGGCCGGCGTCGCCTTTCTCGGTGTCGGCTTCGAGGGAATTGCGAGTCCGTTGACGGGAATCCGGGGCCGCGAGGACAGTACCGTGTCCGGCTGGACGATCGGAGCCGGTGCCGAGTACGAGTGGCACGGCGTCACGCTGTTCGGCGAATACCTCTACGCCGACTTCGGGAAGTTCGACGCCCGCGAGGACTCTGAAGAACTCATCGTCGATGAGGTGACCGGGATCACCGAAGCTGTCCCCCAGTTCCTCAGAGGCGAAGCGGACGTCACGCAGCATGTTTTCCGCCTCGGCGTGAAGTTCGTCATCGGCCACGACTTTCGCTCCGAGGAGGCGTACGGGCCATACAAGTATGGGCCGTACAAGTAGCCCTGACGCGGGCTTGACCGGCGAAGTCCCCGCGACAGTTCGCGGGGCCACTCCTTCGGCGGCGGCATCCGCCGATGCCTCTCGATGCTGTTTTCCGACAATGACTGCGCTCTCGACAGCGCCGCCCGTGTTCGTCACGATCATCGTTGCGCTGGTGCACAGCCAGCGGCGGATCGCGAGGGCTGGAAGACATGCGCAATGTCACTGTGATCGGAGCCGGCATCGTCGGCATGTGCGTCGCGAGCTATCTGCAACGCATGGGCGCCCGGGTGACCGTTCTCGACGCCGTTGAGCCGGGCCGCAGCTGCTCGTACGGCAATGCCGGCGGCCTCAGTCCCGGCGCCTGCGTGCCCGTGGCCTATCCGGGAATTCTCAAGCAGGTGCCGAAGTGGCTGACCGATCCGGCCTCGCCGCTCGTGGTGCGCTGGTCCTACCTGCCGTATGCGCTGCCCTGGCTGTTGCGCTTCGCGAAGGCAAGCAGCCCGCAGGAGGTCGAGCGCAGTGCCGCGGCCCTGAGCGCGCTCACCACGCCGGTGTTCGACAACTATGCGCCGCTGCTTGCCGAGGCGAAGGGCGAGAGCCTTTTCCGGCAGCTCGGGCAGCTCTACGTCTACGAATCGGAGGCGTCCTTTGCGGCGGATGCTTTCGGCTGGGAGCTCCGGCGGCGACACGGGGCGGTATGCGAGGTCCTGACGGGCAACGAGATCCGGCAGATTGAGCCAACGCTTTCGCCCATCTTCGCCAAGGGTGTTCTCACGCGGAAGCACGGCTACTGCATCGACCCGTTCGGGCTGGTGCAGGTGTTGGCCGACGCCATCAGGCGCAACGGTGGCACGATCGTGCCGCAGCGGGTGCTCGACGTCGAGATGGACGAGGACAAGCCGCGCGCGCTCGTCACGGCTGCCGGCCGGCACCCTGTCGATGCGGTCGTGGTCGCTGCCGGGGCATGGTCCCATCAGCTCGCGCAGCTGTTCGGGCACAAGGTGCCGCTCGAGACGCAGCGTGGGTATCACGCGATGCTGAGCGCGCCGAGCGCCACGCCGCAAACCACCGTGATGTGGGCAGAAAAGAAGTTCCTCGCCACATCGATGCAGCACGGCTTGCGGTTCGCCGGTACGGTGGAGCTGGCGGGCCTCGATGCGCCGCCCGACTACACGCGTGCCGACCAGCTGCTCGCCCATGGTAAGGCGATGTTTCCGGGCCTCAAGGGCAGCGAGGTCAGTCGCTGGATGGGGCACCGGCCCTGTCTGCCGGATTCAGTGCCGGTGATCGGCCCGTCGACGAAGGTGCGCAACGTCTTCTTCGCCTTCGGCCATGGCCACCTTGGGCTCACCTGCGCCTCGACGACGGGGCGGCTCGTCGCCGAGCTCGTGACGGGCGCCAAGCCCTGCATCGACCCGGCGCCCTACAGGATCGACAGGTTCTAGGGCGTTTTGCTGAAATCGTCGGGCTCGAGGAGACGCGAGGCGGCATAGCCGAGGACGAGCCCCCAGAATGGGGCGCCGATGTTCAGCACGGATATGCCGCTGACCGTGACCAGGAAGGTGATCAGCGCACCGAGCCCGAAGCGGCCCTGGAAGGCGGACGCGAATGCGATCTGCAGCACCTTCAGCATGGCGAGGCCGGCGAGGGTGGCGATGAATGCTGCCGGTGCAGCGAGCATCAGCCGGGTGAAGAGCGGCGACATCAATCCGAAGGCAACCGCGAGCAGCCCGACGACGACGGCACCGCTGTACTGACGCTCGCGGGCGCCGCTGGAGGACACGATCGCGCTCACCGGACCGGTGAGGCACGTCGAGACCGCGCCGAAGAAGGCTGTGACGATCGAAGCCGCGCCACAGGCGGTGGCGATCGAGTCGGCGGGCGGCTTGTGCCCGGCTGCCGTCAGCACGGCCATCCCCTGGCCGTTCTGCACCACCAGCACCGTGATCGCGAGCGGCACCACCAGCTCAGCCATTGCCTGCAGGCTGAACTGGGGCAGGATGATCTGCGGCACGGCAACGATGCTGCCCATCGTGACTGCCGCGCCCGAGCTGCCACCAAAAGCCGACAGCACGATGCCGACGACGAGCGCGCCGATCAGCGGCGGTACTGCGAGCCCTCCGCGTTGCGCAACCGTCAGCGCCATGAAGGCGAGCGTCATCGGTGCCGCGATCCAGAAGCCCAGCTCAAAGGCCCGGACCCAGTCGAGACCGAACTGCAGGAACACGCCGGCGACCATGCCCATGACGATGGGCATCGGCACGGCGGCGATGCTGCGGCGGACGAGACCGGTGAGCCCCAGGAGCAGCATGAGAGCGCCACAGACGATGAAGGCGCCGATCACCTCCGCGAACGACAGGTGAGCCAGCGCCGGGCCGACGAGGACCGTTCCGGGGATCGTCCAGAAGAAGACCAGCGGCTGCCGGTAGATGAGGCTAAAGGCGATCGAGACGAGGCCGTTGAGGCAGAAGGCCCCGAACAACCAAGAGGCGATCTCCGCCTCCGTCAGTCCACCCTTGGTGCTGACCGCAAGGATGATCGCGACCGGACCCGAGGCGGCGAATGCGAAACCGGCGACTGCGTTGCCGATGCTCGTCGGTGAGAGATCCTTCAGCAGAGCATGAATGCCGGCGGGCGGCGCGTCAGGGCGATCGAGGGGCATGGAGGAGATGTCGATGGTGGGAGGGCTGGTGAGATCGCGACCCTAGCCGGAATCGGCGAGATGTGGACCGTGACATAGGAGAGCCCATGCGCCCGCCGACCGGTTACGATCTGGTGCCGCGAAGGCGAAGTCGGAAGTTCCTGATGGGCGAGAGAGCGTCCTGAGGCACGGCGCGCCCACGTTCATGGCTCCGCCAAGCCTTGGCGGCGGCGCGGATCGCCCCAGATGTTCAGAGAATCGGGCCGGTTGTACCGGCGCACTGGAGCCGCAAGTCAGCTATGGAGGCAAGCCCATGAACCGCGAAAATCTCGAGAGGCTGCGCGCCAAGTACAGCGGCGCTGGTGCGGGTGACGTCCACGATCCCGAGTTCAAGAAGGTGGTCGATATCCTGTTCTCTGCGGCCGACCGGCGCGCCAAGCCCTACGAGGGGGTCTCGACATTCCTCGACGCGCCGCTGCGCATGGACGCGCCGCTGCGGGACGACTTCGGCGGACTCGACATTGCGCTCATCGGCGTGCCGATCGACCTTGGCGTCACCAACCGGCCGGGTGCCCGCCTGGGTCCGCGCGCGGTGCGGCAGATCGAGCGCGTCGGGCCCTACCACGAGGTGCACCGGATTGTGCCCGCGAGCCTGGCAAAAATCGCCGATGTGGGAGACGTGCCGTTCCGCAGCCGCTACAGCCTCGCGGACAGCCACGAGGACATCGAGGCGTTCTACAACAGGGTTCGCGCCGCTGGCGTGGCGCCGGCGTCCGTTGGTGGCGACCATTCGATGGTGTTGCCGATTTTGAAGGCGCTGGGCCGCGACCGCCCGCTCGGCCTCATCCACATCGATGCCCATTGCGATACGGGCGGACCATTCGAGGGGTCGGAATTCACGCACGCAGGACCCTTCCGCGAGGCGGTGCTGGCCGGAGTGCTCGATCCCGAGCGGGCGATCCAGATCGGCATTCGGGGTAACGCGGAATACCTGTGGGAGTTCTCCTACGACAGCGGCATGACCGTGATCCACGCGGACGAGTTCGTGCGTCTCGGCACCGATGCGACGATCGCGCGGATACGCGACGTGGTGGGATCAGGGCCGACATACATCTCGTTCGATATCGACAGTCTCGACCCGGGCTTCGCACCCGGCACCGGCACGCCCGAGGTCGGCGGCCTCGCACCACGCGAGGCGATGGCGCTCATTCGCGGCGCCGCAGGCCTCGACATCGTCGGCGGCGATGTCGTCGAGATCGCTCCCGCTTACGATCCCACCACGGCGACGGCGCAGGCGGGAGCCCAGATGCTGTTCGAGATCGTCTCCGTCATCGCGACGGCGAGAGCGCGCAATTCCGGGCGGAGCTGAGACTACGGATGATACGCGGTGTGCGTGTGCTGATGCTTTAAAACACGCACTCCACAGAATGCTTCGCGCAAGGCTCCCATCCGCCTTGGCGTCGACCGGCGGGGCTTGTACGGTCGTGCGCGTCGAGGGGAAGGGGAGAGAGCACACATGTCGGATTTCAAGCCCCATCTGCCGCTTGACCGTGATGGCGAGCGCCTGTTGATCCACATCGCCGATCCGCTCCGGCGCACGCCTCTGCGCTTCTCGATTCCGGATTCCGACGGCATGGATCGTCTGCTCCAGGCGGCGGAAATCCACGGTGTGCTTCCCGCGGCTATCCGCGCCCTCGCTGATCTCATCCAGGCTGCGCGGACGGCCGGGAGCGATCCCGCCGCCGATGCGGCGCTCGCCGCCCTCGATGGCGCCCGTCTCAAGCTCGCCTATCAGACCGGCTTCCAGATGATGATGTCGCATCATGCGCGACGCGTCATGGCGGCCTTCGGGGAAGCGGCGATTCCGGCCGCGATCGTGAAGGGCGCGGCCTTCGCGCAACGGCTCTATCCTGATCCCTCGCTGCGCACGTTCACCGACGTCGATATCCTCATTCCGGAAACGCATCGCCACCGTACCGGCGAGATCATGAGCGGGCTGGGCTTCGAGCTGTTCGAGTTCGACGACCGGGTGGGCAAGGATTATCACGAGCAGAAATGGCTGCTCGCGGCTCAGAAGGACGTGATGATCGAGGTGCACAGCAACCTCGTGCACTCGCCCAAGCTCCGCGGCGCCATGTCGGTCGATTTCGAGGATGTCCTCGCCGCGGGCAACGGCAGCTCAGAGGATGCGACGGCGCTCCTGTTCACCGCGGCGGCACACGGTGCGGTCGGCCATCAACTCGACCGGCTGCAGCATGTCGTCGACGTGATGCAGGCTGCGCGCGGGGCTGCCGGCGCGGTCGATGCCGATCGTCTGGCCCGGGTCTCGCGGCAGTGCGGCGTCACGATGGCGATCGTCGGGGCCCTGGTGCTGGCGGGCAAGACGTTCGGCGAGGCGCGCTGCCTCGAGCTGGCGAAGCATCTGTCGCCAACCCCGATCGCGCGGCTTTCCGGTCAGCTGCTGTCGCCCGCGCTCCTCGTCCGCGGGCAGAGCGTTGCCCGCGCACAGGGATCATGGCGCCGCAAACTGTTCCGTCAGGCGCTGAGGATCGGCTGATCCGCGGTACCGAACTCGCGCGCGATGGCCTCGCCGAGCGTCGACAGATCGCTACCGACATTCAGCTGGTAGGCCGGCGTCTTGGCGACGAGAGCGACGAAGCGGTTGAAGCGGGCGAGATCGTCGCTCAATACGCCTTGCGGCGCGCGGGCGACGTTGTCAGTCGCAAAGTGCACGAACAGGTCGGCCTTACGCATGGGCTTGAGCACATGCGGTCCGGTCACCCTTTGGCCAAGCAGCACCAGTGCCCTCAGCGGATAGGAGCGGCCAGGCTCGACCTCGCCGACTGATCTCAGCGCCGCCGGTGCAAGGCTCTGCTCGTCTTCCTCATTCCATTTGGAGCCAAGCAGGCGGCCGATCTCGGGCAGCATTGCCGCGGTTTTCCGGTGCACCTTGGGCGGCCGGGGTAGGCCCCAGACGAGGGTGTCGCTCGCCGACGTGCCCGTGCCGGTGAGCACCGTTGCGTCGTCGGTCAAGAGACCGAACCCTTGCAGTGCGAGCGCCAGGGAGGTCGTGGTCTTGCCGGCGCCGCTCGGCGCGAACAACACGAATGCCGAATTCTGGCGAGGGAGGCGCAACGCCGCGGCATGTACGAGCGTCTGGCCGGTCACGAACAGCGCCGCGTAAAGGGCGTTGATGGCCGCCGTGGCTCCAGCCAGCCTTTCGTGCCCAGGGGCAACGGTCATTTGTGCGACGCGTTCGGAGGTCGAAAATTCGAGCGAAATCCGCTCAGGAATGACGAACCAGCGCCTGGTGTCGTCGCCGCTCAGGCGGCAAACCGGGGCCTCCGGCAACGGTCCCTCGTGGAGCAACTGCGCTGCGGCCGGCACCTCGCGCGGAGGACCGCTGTCGATTCTGATCGTATAGTCGGGCGCGCTGGCGCGCCGGTCCGTGCGCAATTCACCAAGATAGATTTGGAGCGGCTCCTCCAGGGCAGGAAAGGCCGCCTCCACTGTCAGCAGGGAGCCATTGAGGTCGTACCAATTAGCCATGAGCTCCTTCCGCGGCGTCAAACGGTGACCGGAGAGCCACCCGGCGCGGGCGGAATCAAACGGTCGCCGACGTAGACGAGAACCTCCACCATGCTCGGCGTTGGCGGGTTGAGTACTGTTTGCTGATCGAGCACCACCCAGCAGTGCGCGGAGAGCATGTCGCGTGACACACTCTCCTTGTCCACTCCGAAATGAAGCGTCGGCGCAAAGCCGGCGAGGCGCAGGAAGCGGACCGCGAGCACGCCATCGCGCAGGCAGGGCCGATCCTGCATCACCCAGGGGCGCCGCGTGGCCTTTTTGATGCGGCGCGTGATGTAGTCCGCCGCTAACCCGCGATAGGGCGTGGCGCGACCCGGCCTAGCCAGCGCGAGCAGCGACCCCAGGTTGCGCTCCCAGGCGAGCACCGGCAGGAGGCGGGCCCAGAACCAAAGCGCAACCCTGAAGCGAAGTGTCCGGATTACCAGCATCGAACCTCACTGGATGCGGACGATACCTTCTTCCTGGAGCTCGTCCGCGAGCGCCGATAGATCCCGGCGCAACACGTCGGCGGAAACGTCGAACGTGCCGAGAAGGCTGTCCACCAGCTCGCCGAAACTGCGCCGCCCGTCGACGGCGGCGAGAAATGCCGACGTCGTGTCGTTGCAGGTGAAAAGCTGCCCCGACTCGACGATCAGGACGACGGCACCTTCACCGGTGCCGAGCGGTTGATACGAAACGCCATCCGCCAATGACAGAACGCTCGAGTTCTCGATCAAGGCTGCCACCCTATTCTGATGCTATCGGACCAAGCTTATACGGTCCACAAAGGTCGATGCCTACCGCAGGTTGCGCGTTGCCGCACGTGAGATGTGGAAAGCTTCACACAAGCTTGATGTCCGTGGGGAATTCAATTATGACGTAAACGTCTTAATGGGGGGAGGATTCCACATGAATGCCTTGAGCATCAAGCGCGCTTACGCCGCGCCGACGCTGGAGCGTCGCGGTCGGCTGAGCCAGATCACCGCTGATGGGAATATTAGCGGACCAGTGTCTGCTCCTGGTGCGTAATATCCCACTTAGTTCTGAAATGACAAAAGGCGTGATGTTTCAGCCTCTCGGCCGCAGTAGTTTTGTTTGCGCAAGGTGAGACTCAGCGCCGTGCGCAGAGCACAGCGGA